>JBDUBZ010000361.1:0-4117 GCA_040003745.1 Terriglobia bacterium | reverse complement strand
GAACTACGCCATTAGCGGTCAGCATGCCCGCGCAGGGCTTGAAGCTGTCGTCAGTCAAAAGAGCGGGGTCGGCCGGAAAGATGTAGTCGACTTCGTCGTACCCGGCAAGTGCGAGCAGTTGATCGGGGGATGCGGCGATAAGAGCATGATGGGCAGCGAGCACGGGCGGGCGGGCCAGGGTCAGACCTTCCAGACTGGCAATCTCGTCCTGACGCGCGGTATCCACATCGGCGTGAAATTCGACGATGACATTGACCTGGTCCTGCGCGGGCAGTTCGGGGCTTAACTTGTCGGTGGCATCGAGAACGCCGGTCCAGCGGAGGCCCGCGCGGGCGCTGACGATTCCGTCAGGGGTGGACACGACGACGCCGTTATCGGGCAGCACGCCGACGATGGTGTAACCATCTTTCATCAGGCCCTCGATGTCCTGAGTGCTGGGGGAATGGTCGAATTGCAGAATGCGATGTTGCGATATGCCGCCCCGGACAGTCTCGGCGCGAGCCGGTTCGTCCCCGTGGATGGTGCGGTTCCTGAGATGAATGTCCTGGGCACCCAGAATGCCAGCTCCTGCCAGAAGGATTGTTATTCCGGACCATTTGTTCATGCTGGTTCATCGGCAGAAGAATTATTCTGGTGTATATCACCACTGGCTATACTCCCCGATGTTCAGCCGGCGCGATAATCTGGTGCCAGTGCGAGCCGTGGCGTTGACGATTGCTGGCTCCGATCCGGGTGGCGGAGCGGGCATCCAGGCTGACCTCAAGACGTTTCACCAGCTTGGCGTGTATGGGACCAGCGCGATAACCGTCGTTACTGTGCAGAACTCGCGGCGGTTTTCCCGTATCGAGCCGCTCCGTGCCGGGCTGGTGCGGGAACAGATCGAGGCGGTGCTGGAGGATTTTCCTCCGGGCGCGATCAAGACCGGAGCACTGGGGACGCGCGCGATTGTGGAAGCTGTTGCGGAGTGCAACTTTCCGGGGCCGCTGGTTATCGACCCCGTCGGGCTTAGCAAGCATGGTGCGATTCTGGGCGGTTCGGAGGTGCTGGCGGCGGTCCGCGATCTGCTTGTGTCACGCGCCGCATTGGTGACGCCGAATCTGGCGGAGGCGGCGGAACTTTCGGGAATCCCCGTGGAAGAAATTGCCGGCATGAAAGAGGCTGCCCGCCGGATTGCAGCGATGGGCGCCAGCGCCGTTCTGGTGAAGGGTGGGCATCTGGCGGGCGATGCAGTCGACATCCTGTGGAGCGGAGGCGTTTTCACGGAATTTCGCGCGCCGCGTCTGGCTTCGAGACATACGCATGGCACTGGCTGTACACTTTCGGCCGCTATTACAGCGTTGCTGGCCCGGGGGCTTCCTCTTATAGACGCAGTCGGTGGCGCGAAGAACTTCGTGACGGAAGCGATTCGGAGTGCGCCGGGGCTGGGATCGGGCGCGGGACCGTTGAATCACTGGGCCGGTCCGGGTTGATTCGCTATAATCGCGATTTCCTTCCATGACCAAAGTTCAGAAGCATTTTCAGCTGCAACGTCCGCTCGATGAGGCTCTGATGGAGCAGATTGCGGGGGCGAACGCGATCTACGGGATCGAGTGGATTAAGATCGCGCCCTCCCGCACAGAGCTGGTGATCGAATACGATGCTTCGCGGCTGCGCGCCCCGGAGGTGGAATCCGCTTTGCAGAAGGCGGGGATTCCGGTGGTTGAAGTTGTGAACGCCTGACGGGCCATGGCTCAGGCCTGATAATTGGGTCATAGCTTACTCATGAATCGGTTATCCAGAGTAAGATATGACTCATCATGGCTCGCGAGACACCGCCTGAACGCGAGGCGGAAGGGACCGTCATCGAAGTCCGCGCGGCAGTATCGACCAGCGCGCCGCTCTACTATATCGAGTGTCTGAACCACACGCAGCGGGTCTACGATCTGACCGAGGGGATGATCCGGCGCGGGTATACCGATGCGCATATCCGCCTGGTGCCGGGCGATAATTCTCAGCGGGCTTTGTCGGAAATCTGGACGTAAGAGAGCAGTTTGTCGACGTGTTTGGCGAGGACGTCGCACTCGAGGTTGAGGCGGTCGCCAGGCTTGCGCGCGCTAAGATTCGTCGCTTCGAGCGTGTGAGGAATGATCGCGGCGCGCAGCAGGCCGTCGCCCACGGATGCGATGGTCAGACTGATTCCGTCAATGCAGATCGAGCCTTTGTAGACCAGATAGCGGTCGAGCCCGGCTGGATAGCGCACAATCAATTCGTTATTGTCGAAAGATTCCAGAACTCCGGCGCCATCGACATGACCCTGCACAATGTGGCCGCTCAAACGCGTTTGCATAGTCACGGGCCGTTCCAGATTCACGGGATCGCCGGGGCGCAAATCGCCCAGGTTGGTGCAGGCGAGCGTTTCCGACGCGAGGTCGGCGGAAAATCCATCGGGGCGGATATCGACCGCGGTGAGACAGACTCCGTTGACAGCGATACTGGCGCCCAGTGTCAGATCGCTGAGAACGCGGCTGCAATGGATTGCGAACTGCGGACCGGACCCGACGAGACCCACTTCCTCAATAATTCCCGTAAACACTCGTCAGGAATCCTTTCTGATCCAGGCCTCGACGGCGAACTCGTCCGGCGGAATTTCATGCAGCTTCGTGCGTTCGAGGCAGATGGCGTCGTTGCGGCGTAAGCGCCCGGCGCCTCCAGCCATGGGGAGAGAATCGAGGCCGCCCAGAATCTTCGGCGCGTAGTAAAGGAACACCTTGTCGACTACGCCGGATTCGAGCGCGGCCCAATTGACTTTGCTTCCCGCTTCGAACATGGCGGAAAGGCACTTGCGTTCACCCAGCAGCGCGATGACATCGCGGATATCGACGCGGCCGCCGGGGCCGTCGAAAATCTTCACTTCGACACCCTTTGCTTCGAGAGCACGGCGCCGTTCGGGAGAAGCCGCAGAGGTCGCCGCCACCAGCAAGTCGCCAGCCGCGGAGGCTACGAGCTTCGAGTCCAATGGCAGGCGCAGAGTGGAATCGAGGACGACGCGGACCAGCGGACGCGCGCGCGGCAGGCCGCTGCGGTCGGTCAGAAGCGGATCGTCGGAAATGGCCGTGCCGATGCCGGTGATCATGGCGTCTGTGGCGTGGCGCAACTGCTGCACATGGGCGCGGGCGCGCTCGCTGGTGATCCAGCCGCTGTTGTCTTCCGGGGCTGAGATCTTGCCATCCAGCGTTACGGCGCATTTCAGCGTGACCAGTGGCCGGCCCGTGCGCATGAAGTGGAAGAAGGCTTCGTTGAGTTTCGTCGCCCCCGCCTCGTGGTCCTCATCCATGATGACTTCGACACCCGCGGCGGCCAGACGGCGGAGGCCTTCTCCCGATACCAGAGGATTCGGGTCACCCGACGCGACTACGACTTTGGCAATGCCGGCGACAATCAGCGCATCGCTGCAGGGACCGGTGCGGCCGGTGTGCGAGCAGGGCTCGAGCGTGACATAAGCGGTGGCCCCCTGAGCGCGATCGCCGGCTTCTTCGAGCGCGATGATTTCGGCGTGTTTCAGCTTTTCCCAGATGTGAAAACCGCGGCCGACGACATCGCCATCGCGCACAATGACGCAGCCGACCATGGGATTGGGGGAAGCGAGCGCGAGGCCTTTGCGCGCCAGCGCGAGGGCCTCATCCATGTAATTGCCAATCATGTGAACAGGGATTCGATGAATTTTTCGGGATCGAAGGGCAGCAGATCGTCCACCTTCTCACCAACCCCGATGAAACGGATAGGCAGGGCGAGCTCGCGTGCAATCGCGACGATCACGCCACCCTTGGCGGTGCCATCGAGTTTCGTCAGCACGATGCCCGTCACGCCGGAAGACTCGGTGAATTTGCGGGCCTGCTCGAGGCCGTTCTGGCCGGTGGTGGCGTCGAGCACGAGCAGCACTTCATGGGGCGCATCGGGAATCACGCGGGACGCGGTGCGGCGCATTTTTTCGAGTTCGGCCATGAGGTTCGTCTTGGTCTGAAGCCGGCCCGCGGTGTCGATGATGACGTAATCCGTCTTGCGCGCTTTGGCGGCCTGCAGGGCATCGAACATGACGGCGCTCGGGTCCGCGCCGGTGTTCTGGCGGATGACCTGCGTC
>JBDUBZ010000360.1:0-4143 GCA_040003745.1 Terriglobia bacterium | reverse complement strand
AAGCTGAAGGTCGCGGGTACCGAGCTGGAGTTGCTTGCCGAACGCGCGGTCTGGTGGCCGGAAAGGTCGATGCTGCTGCTCGCCGATACGCACTGGGGCAAGGCCGCTACGCTGCGCGCTCATGGCATGCCGATTCCGATGGGGACCACGACCAGCGATTTGGCTCGGCTCTCCGCGGCGGTCGCGCGCACGGGTTGCCGGCGCATCGTGCTGCTGGGCGACGCCATCCATGCGAGGGAGGGGCGCTCGCGGCAAACCTTTGATGCGGTGGCGGAATGGCGCGGGCGGCATGCGGAGATCGAGATGCTGCTGGTGCGGGGCAATCATGACCGGGGCGCGGGCGATCCTCCGCCAGAGCTCGGGATTGAGTGTGTCAACGCGCCGGTGTTCGAAGGTCCGTTCGCATTCCAGCACCATCCGAAGCGTCCGGCCCGCGGCTATGCGCTCGCGGGACACACGCACCCGGCCATCCGTCTGCGCGGCAAGGCCATGCAGCGGGCTACCCTGCCCTGCTTCTGGTTCACCGGCGAAGTCGGAACGCTGCCGGCCTTCGGGTCATTTTGTGGTTCAGCTTTGATTTCACCGGCGGAAGGCGACCGCGTCTACGCCATCGCCGAAGACGAAGTAATTCCGGTGCGCGGTATATATTGAGGAAATGCCTGCCCCCCGCGTTGCGGTGCTTGGTGGCGGACTGGCAGGACTCGCCGCCGCCGCGGCCCTGAGCAACTCCGGTTACGAGATCGATCTGTATGAATCGCGCGCCTTTCTGGGCGGGCGCGCCACGTCATGGCCCGTTGGCGATACGGCGGAGATGGTGGATAACTGCCAGCACATACTGCTGCGCTGCTGCGTGAATCTGCTCGATCTTTATCGCAGGCTGGGCGCGGAAAAGAAGATCGCGTTCTATCGCGATTTCGTGTTCATCGAACCAGGGGGGCGCCGCTCGGTGATGAAGCGCGGCTTGCTCCCTGCGCCGGCCCATTTCGCAGGGTCTTTTCTCAAACTCAAATTTCTGGGGCTGGCCGATAAGATCGCCATCGCGCGCGCCATGAATGCCATCCCCGGTGAACTCAGGACGCGCACCGATCTCGACCGCATCACTATGCTCGACTGGCTGCGGGAGAAGGGCCAGACCGAACGCGCCATTGAGCGCTACTGGCGTCAGGTACTGGTGAGCGCGATCAATGAGGAACTGGACCGAATGGCGGCGATCCACGGATTTCAGGTCTTCTGGCTGGGCATGATGGCGCGGGCCGATTCCTACGAAATGGGTATCCCCGCCGTGCCTTTGCGCGAGCTTTACGATCCAGGCGCACTGCCGTCTACCGTCCGGCTGCATCATCGCGCGCCCGTGACGGAGATTGCCATTGATGGCGGCCGGGTGGCGGCAATCACGGCCGGCGGCGAGCGCCGTGAGGCCGATTACTTCATATCCTGCCTTCCCTTTGAACGCCTGCGGCCACTGATGCCCGACCTGCCTGTCGAATGGAATGCATTCGAGCATTCTCCCATCACCGGCATCCATCTCTGGTTTGACAGACCCATCACGGATCTTCCGAACGCCACGCTGCTCGACCGCACCATCCAGTGGATTTTCAATAAGAGCGAAGGCCGCTATGTGCAGTTGGTCGTCAGTGCGTCGAGGTCGCTGACGGAAATGCCCAGGGCTCAGATCATCGAGCTGGCGTTGCGCGAACTGGCCGAATTCTTCCCCATCGTCAAGGAGGCGACGCTCGAAAAGGCCGAGGTGATTAAAGAGGTCCGCGCCACGTTTTCGGCAAAGCCTGGTTTGGAAGCGCTCCGCCCTGTGAGCGCCACCCCTCTCGCTAACTTTTTCCTTGCGGGAGACTGGACCCGATCGGGCTGGCCCGCGACTATGGAAGGCGCGGTGCGCAGCGGTTACCTCGCGGCGGAAGCGCTCACGGCTGCCGCGGGACGGCCGCAGCGATTTCTGCTGCCGGATGTCGGATAATAGGACCAATGCGCAACCTCTGGGTGACCTTGTTTCTGCTCTGCTGCCTGCCTCTGGCCGGGGGTAAATCGACCAGGCTCACCGTTCAGGTCAACGCGGCCCAGGGTGGCCGGCCTATCGACAGGGCCAGCGTCATTGTGCGCTTCCGGCATGGCCTGAATGTGAACCTCAAAAAGGTCGTCACCAACTGGCAAACTAAGACGAATCAGGAAGGCCGCGTCACCGTCCCGAGCATGCCGCAGGGAGAAGTACAGATTCAGGTCATAGCGCAGAACTACCAGACGTTCGGCGACATCTTTCAGCTCGATCAGGATCAGCAGACGATTTCGATTAAGCTGAATCGGCCGCAGGCGCAGTATTCGGAAGACGCCAAATCCCCCAATTAGGGTCTATATATACTGTCTGGCTGAATGATCACCAGACTTGCTCTTGTTCTCGCGTTCGCGTTGCCGGCGGCGGCGCAGATGCATCCGCTGCTATGGCAAATATCGGCTGGAAGAGGTTCTGCCGGAGGTTGAGGAGACGTATAGCGGCTATATCGTGTCGATTCAGGTTAAGGTTGTGAATCGGGATTCTTTGTAGCGGACTGGGTTCGTTGGGATGCCGTGGGTTGCGCCAGGTTCTGCCCGGGTTCCGCCGGGTTGATTCCCAGGATCGTTTTTGAGCAGCGATCTTTTGTTTTCAAGTAAGTGCCGGGTTGATTGCTGCATTTTTTAGTTTTTGCATTCTTTCTCGGCACTCGCGGAGCTGGTTTGCTGCTCCGGGTAAAGACCTGGCTGGCGTTTCGGCATTCTGAACTATATTCAGTTGTCAAAGATCATTTTGGCAAAAATCTCTGCGATTTTTGACTTCGCGATTTCCCTCCTTTCCGAAGAGAGTATGACACGGGGTATTGCGGATGTGACCACAACTTATAGAAGCGATTCAGTAAAAGGCGCGTGACTGCCAAGGCGGCGGCACTTTTTTATTGAATAATTCTTCCGAATTGAAGTACAATCGCAGGACCGAATCCCGGACGCCCACCATGCCTTTGAAAACTGTTCTTTGCGGCCCTCCGCACGCCGGCAAGAGCTGCCTTCGTGAAGGCCTGAAACGGGCCATACTCTCCAGAGACCTGGCATACCCTTATCCCTACTGCCTGCCAGCCAACCCCGACGGCGATGGATCCTATTTTTTTCAGGCGTCATGGGACGATTCGGCGGAGGCGGCCAACTCTTATCGGGAGCTGAACAAACACGATTTTTCAGAGGCTTTTATCCTGGAAACGGCGAAGGCGGTGGAGAATTGCTCCCTTCCCCTGGTATTTGTAGACATTGGGGGGCAGCCCTGGCCAGACAACAAGCAAATCTGTAAGCACGCGACACACGCCGTAATTCTTGGCAAGAGCGAAGGCGATTTCCAGGTTTGGCGGCAGTTTTGCGAAGATGTAAAGCTGCAGATCATCGCGGAGATTGATTCCGACCTGAACGCTCCCGCCGACGCTGTCGGGACCATCGATGCGCACAACGTACTGCGGGGGACCGTTCATCATCTGGAACGGCTGGAATCCGCAGAAGGCCGCCCCATGGTTCAGGCGCTGGCGGACCACGTTCTCCGGCTTACCGGATCTAAACCTCTGGGGAAGCCGCCCGACAAGACCTTTTTGATTACTGCCGGCAGATCGAACAGCAGAACCCGAGTGCTGCTGACGGGCTTTGGCCGACCGGCCTCCGCCTCGGAGATCTGCCGGGACGCAAGGAATGCTCTGGAGGAGCACCTAAAAGATCTGGAGGGCATCGATGTCGTCCTGTTCGATGGTCCGATTTCGGTGATTGCGGCGTCCGCTCTCGCGTGGATGGCTTCCGCTGTGCCAGTGGTGGGGTTTTTCGACCCGAAGCTCAATCAATATGTTGTGGTTCACTCGTCAGGCGCGGCGGATAGCTGGAATCCGCGCCCTGGCGGCACCTTGAGCGCGCTCCCTTCTGCTCCCGCAACTCCGTCGCCTCACAAACCGGAGGATCTCTATCTGTTCAGGCATGCGGGGATTTATGAGGATGGCACCAGGTTCGATCTCCGTCCCACGGAGATCGCAGCCGGGGCCTCGGAACTGGTCATCGCGGCACTCAGTCAATTCGAACAGGCGCCTGTGGATACGCCGGCGACTGTACGAGTGGGTTTTGTGTCGACGGGGT
>JBDUBZ010000055.1:0-14068 GCA_040003745.1 Terriglobia bacterium | reverse complement strand
GGTCGTAGTCGATCATGGCGACGCCGAGAGCCTTCGACGTCGTGTCGAAAATTCCGCTCGCGGCCGTGACGTCTTCAAACGTGCCATTGCCCTTGTTCCGGAAAAGCCAGCAGGTGGAACCGTGATACGCCTCGGGAGTGCAGAACGATTTGTTCTTCCCATCGACGCTGCAGAAGATGTCGTGCTCCGGACTCCACTGGACGTAGTTGCATACGAACAGATCGAGCAGGCCGTCGCGATTGTAGTCGAACCACATCGCCGATGTGCTGAACCCGCTGCGCCCGCCGAGCCCCGCCTTCTGCGTTACATCGACGAAAGTTCCCCGGCCGGTGTTCTGAAACAGGCGGCTCTGCCCCACGGCGGTGATGTAGATATCTGGGAAACCGTCGTTGTTGTAGTCGGCGACACTCACCCCCATGCCATACATTTCGACTGCGAGCCCGGCGCGTTGCGTGACATCGGTAAACGTTCCGTTGCGATTGTTGCGGTAGAGGCTCAGCGTGGATCGCCCACGCCTGTGGCCTGGAAAATCGCAGCCGTTGACGATGAGGATGTCGAGCCACCCGTCGGCATCGTAATCGATGAAAGCGCACCCCGGCCCGAGCGACTCCGGCAGATACTTCGCGCCGAACCCGCCAGTGTTGTGCCGGTAGTTTATTCCGGCGGCTGAAGTGACGTCAACCAGGTGAAATCCCGGCGCGGGGGAAGCAGCCCCACCCAGCAGCGGGATGCTTCCCAGAACGAAGCTTCGGCGGGTCACGCGATACTCACGAGTCCGCTGCGAATCGCATAGACCACCAGTTCCGCTGTGTTGTGAATGTCGAGCGTCTGCATGATGTTGGCGCGATGCACCGAGATCGTGTTGACGCTCAGGCTCAGCACGACGGCAATCTCTTTGTTCGATTTGCCATGCACGATGAGCTGCAGAACCTCGAGCTCGCGCGTGCTCAGCGACGGCAGAGGAGATTTGCTCGTAACGCTGGTGTGGAGGCGGGGGTCGATCACCTGCTCTCCCGCGGCAACCCTGCGGACGGCAGACACCAGTTCGAGATCCATGGCGTTCTTGAGCAGGTAACCACGCGCGCCAGCTTCAAGGCAGAGGCGGACATAGCCGGGCTCTTCGTGCATGCTGAGCATCAGCACAGCAATCGTGGGATCCGATTCCAGAATTCGGCGCGTCGCCACCGCGCCATTCATGCTGGGCAGCGCAAAATCCATCACGACGACCTGCGGCAGCAGCCTGAGAGCGGCTTCAACAGCCTCGTGGCCGTCGCACGCCTCGCCCACTACGCTGATATCCGCCTCGTCTTCCAGCATGCGCCGGAAACCCCGGCGAACCAGGCTGTGGTCGTCCACCAGCAGAACGGAGATGGGCGAATCAGCCATTCGGCACCGTCACGCGAACCAGAAATCCACCGCCATCAGCCGTCAGATACTCGATAACGCCCTTCATGAGTTCCGCCCTTTCACGCATCGAAATCAATCCCAGTCCCTGTTTGTTTTTGGCGCCAAGGCCCACGCCCGCGTCCTCGACTTCCACGACGATCGATTCTTCCAGAAAGCTAAGCCTCACGGCTGCGCTCTTCGCCCCGGAGTGCCGTGCAACGTTGTTGAGTGCTTCCTGCATCACACGATAGAGATGTATCGATTGCTCACGATCCAGTTCCCTGCTCTGCCCGGTCTTGGTATACCGGATTGCAATGCCGGTCTGCTTTTCAAAGCCCGCCAGATACACGCCAAGCGCGTCTTCGAGACCGACCTCATCGAGCACCACAGGATGCAGCGCATGCGAGAGGGACCGCACCTTCTGCAGTGTTGCCTGCACGATCTCGCGAACTTCCAGCAGCTCGCCGGTGCGCTTATCGGCGCTCTGCAGAATGGCGCCGATGGCCGTAAGAATCTGGCCGAAATCGTCATGCAGATCGCGGGAAATGGAACGAAAGGTATTCTCCTGCATTGAGATCAACTGGCGTGCCAGCTCGCTGCGCCGGTCGGACAAAGCGGCCACCTGGTCGAAGAGCCGCCGGTTGTACTGAACCAGATAAAGACTGGTCAGGACAATAACGATCAGCATGGCGGCGAGGAACAGATAGACGTTGCGCTCGACACCCGAGTAGAGTTGCCGGGTGCGCTCGGCCGCAGATTGTTCGTTGGCGTTGTTGGCGACCAGCAATCTGGCGACCGCAGTGCTCAGGGCCGCCTGACGCGCCTGCAGCGACATGCGTATTCGCGTGCGCGCTTCCGCTTCCTGGCCGGTGCGCGCCATGTCGAAAATTCTGTCGGATGCTTCCCAGAACTGCCGGAATGCATCGGTTACGGTGCCGCGTTGAGAGTTGTCGGAGAACGCCTGTTCACGCGCCAGTGCATCTTCGAGATCGGTGCGAATACGTCGCATCTGGGGTTGCCATGCCGTGAGCGGATAGGGTTCGCCGGCATCGAGCATATCGCGCAATGTGATAGCGACGGAGTTCAGGCCGTTCTGGATTCGCAGTAATAACAGAGAATCGGTGCGGTTTCGGTCGATGGTCCTGGTCTGAAGTTCGCGGAGGGTGCGCAGCTGCAGAATCGTATATCCGGAATACACGCCCACCGCAAGCAGCGTGATGGCAAGACCGGCCAATAGCCGGAAGGTTGGGGAGGGTCTGGCCAGGTGAAGTCCCTCCGTCATTATCCGCTCTCAGAACCCGCACCGGTCAAGAAGGCTCTGGATTGCCGTGTGGTCGGCTCCGAGCTTCGGCGCCGCCTCAAACAGGTCGAGGGCTTCGACGGGATACCAATTGCGGCGTTCCGGACGGCCAAGGCCCGCGACGTTAAACGGCTCGATGAGGCGTATGATCTCTTCGTTCAGTTTCCTGGTCCCACCCTGATCACGCACGAGCCGGGCGCGTTCAAAGATCGCGGGCAGCAGGGCGCCGAAGTCCGGATGATCATGCAGCAGGAACGATTTGGCGAGATGAGGCCTTTCGAGGCGGCGGGCTGTTTCGGAGAAGCTGGCGGCGGCGAAATAAAGAAGCGAGAGCGAAACGAACAGTGGGAAATTCTCCATGCTCGCGTAGAGAGTTCCAATCAGCCGGGCGGTCGCAAGCAGTTCTTCGCTGGTCTCGGTGGCATAGGTCGAAAGCAACTCGGCGTCCCAGTTTTCGTTCATGATTGCGGCCAGGCGGGTGACTCCCAGAAGCGTCAACGGAAAGCCCGTCGATAACAGGGGGTCCACAAAACCCGCTGCCGAGGGTAGCATCGCCCAACGCTTTCCGACGATTACGCCGCTGCGGAAGGCCAACCTCGGCGTGTAGATGAAAGAACGCTCCACCGTCGCATCGGCAAATTGTTCGCGCACGGTGGGCAGCATCTCCATCAGCCGTTCCCAGGCCGGCGCGCCTTCGCTGAGGTTGATGCGCTCGGCAAGGTCTTGCTCCATCGCGACTCCCGCGCTGGTGATTCCACTGCGGAAGCGCAGAATCCAGATCCAGCCGCCATCGAAGACGTGGTGTACTGCGGCGTCATCTACAGGATATGGCGGTTCGTCGGCCTCAGCGGGCATTCGGCCTACGCCGCGAAAGTGAGTGAACAGCGCTTGCGTTGCGGGGAAGTCCGGCAGAGGTAGTTCGGGCAGCGACAAGGCGCCATGCAGGAAGCCGCGGGGGCCAGTGGCATCGACCACAAAGCGGGCTGTGATTCCGTCCAGTTTGATCGACTCGGACTGTTCTGAGACATCGCGGAGATTCACTTGATCGACATAATCTACGCCAATGCGCTGCGCTTCGTGAAGGAAGTGTTCGTCGACGGGCGCGCGATGCCAATGGGTATCGGCTATACGATCGTGGGGACTGGCCGCCACCAGCAGTTGATCTTCGCGATTAAGATGCCTGCCAAACTGATGGTGATAAAACGTGAAGCCGCGCTTGAGTCCGCAGTCGAGTTGGGGATAGGACTTCTGCCAGCTGCCCCATTTCGCCAGCGGCGCGATACCGGGGAGATCGTAGCGAAACGCCAGTTCTTCGAGCAACAAATTCGATAAAGGCGTGGAGGACTCACCGATGGCGAAGCGCGGATGCTTTCCCTTCTCGATCAGAACGACCGAGCGTCCCTGACGGCGGGCAATCATGGCGAAGAGAGATCCGGCAAAGCCGGAGCCGATCACCGCGACGTCGTAATGGCTCAAGCCGGCACTCCGCAAACCGCGCACTGTGCCACGGGCGGGATCGTTTGCAGCAGGTTCATCTGGCGGAGGCGGCTGTGGCGCGGGGCATAGCAAGCTTCGCAGGTGGAGAACTTCCCGAGATCCCACAAATCGGCAAATACGCGTCCCTGGCGTAGTTCCAGGCCGTATTCCTGGCAGGCTTCAAGGGTCTGAATCCGTGGAGGCGTGGCGGACCGCGTCGGGATCAGAGAAGCGACGGTTGCGCCGCATGAAAACGCGAAATCGAGCGACCGATTCCCCCAGTACAGTGCTTCGGGTTCACTCAGCGACGGGGGCCTGACCAGGATAAACGCGCGCAGGTCCATTTGGTGCGTCTCAAGGAACTTCGAAGCCGTTGAGAATTGCTCGAGCGTCATCCCCTTGTTGAGCTTAGGAAGGACCTCAGGGTGGACCGTCTCAAGCCCCATCGCGACTTCAAGCCGCCCCGCAACCAGGTCCCGGAACCGCAGACACTTGTCCCCGATCAGCGCCGGATGGCTTTCAACGACGACCCGCTCGAAATTTCCCAGCAGGTCTGCAATGGCAGGGTAGTCGGTCACTGGAATCGCATGCGGATCGAAAAAACTTCCGCTGTTGTAAAGCTTGATTACGGATGCGGCGGGCAGTCGCTCCAGAGCATGCACGATCTGTTGCGGGATGGCGCCCGGCGGCACGCTGGTCTTCAAAGTATTCTTCCAGAGATCGCACATGACACAGCGCCACGGGCATTCGCGATTGGTCAGAAAGATTGTATTGACCGTCTGAATTTCGCCCTCGGCGGAGCGCTCCTCTTCGGCGAAGAACTGCCAGGGCCGGAGCGGATCGAGAGTCATGAATAGAGCGAGAGAAAACGCCTCCGGTAATCGGCCTCGCGGAAAGGCAGGCGCTCCCGCAATGCGGTTTCCTTCAGCGCCCCGTGCTGAAAGCGCCGCTTCGGAAACACCGGCATTTTCATCCCGGTTACGGCATCCACGCCGCGTGAAACGATCTGTCCCTTGAGCTCGTAGAGCCGCGGGACATCATAAGCGGTCAACTCAATAAACGGAACCGCTTCGGCGACGGCAACTACGGCGGGCTGCAAATAAGGACTGAAGCCATCGAAACCAAAGTGACGGCCCGGAGCATAAGTGCGGGTGTAAGAACGGCTAAGACCGCCGCTGTAGGTCAGGGAGTGCTTGATCTTCCCAACGCCCCAGCCTTCCTGATAGAGCATCTGATTGTTGATGACGCTTCGAATCGTGAGCTCGGGATTTTCTTCGATAGGATAATCCTTCAGATTCTCGTCGCCGCCATCGCCATCGATGAGGAAGCGCCAATCGGGATAACGGGTCCGAATGCCGCGGCAGAGCGCGACCGCCATAGTCGCGGATTCTATATCCAGCGGCTTATAGTCTTCAATCAGGCGAATGGTCTGGTTGACATCCAGGTCGCCTGGGTCCGCCTCGATAGGTTCGAGAAAAAGCCCAAGGCCCAGCGTCTCAAGGAATTCGCGGGCCTGTCGCACATCGGGGCCATCGCCCAGATCCAGAACAAACGCTTTGAGGCGCGCGGGATTCATGCCCAATTGCCGCATCACGTGATAGGTGACGAGGAAAACGCTGCCACTATCGATTCCGCCGGAAAAGCAGACACCAATCGGCGCGCCATCGGGAATCGACCGGAGATACTTCGAGATCTCCTCCGCCAGAGCGCCGATATAAGCGCGCCCGATCTGGTCCAGATCGGCCGGCAACAGGGCCGGCGCAGGATCGAAGAACCGCGTGTATTTCGGATCGGGATCGGGACAGCCGATCAACTGGAGTTCCACCACATGATGCGCCGGAACCATGCGGGTATAGCTGGGATGAAACTGCGCTTCCAGCCCTTCGCGTGTCAGCCAGTCATAGATGGTGTCGATCCTGTCCGCCACAATCAGCACGGGCCCGGCTTGCCGCTTGGCAAGGAAATACCGCATGGGCCGGTCAAGCGACCGCGCCATGATCACGGTCTGTCCCTTCCGCGCGAGTAGGGCAAAGGAGCCCTCGATCTGCCGCGCCGCTTCGGCTGGATGATTGAGCAGAAGCCCCCGTGCCGCTTCCACGCTCAGGTTGTAGATGCGATTAGTGTCAGGGTCGAGCAGGTCGACCACGCGTTCTATATATTGTTCCATTTGTGTCCTGTGGCCCGGATCAGGCGATTACCATGCGTGGCGCGGGTGCAACCTGCCTGCGCGACATCCACCAGATTTCAATTACATTCGCCGTGGTTCCCACGATCGCCAGAGCATAGTAAGGCGCATGGATGTTCTGCGCCAGACGCAGCACCATCTCAACAGCCGCCACCAGAAATGCCACCAGGTACTGCCCACGGTGCGAGCGCACGGTCGTCTTCGGGTCCGTAATCATAAAGAAGATAAACAGCTGATACATGGGCCCGGTGATGGGCGCGACCTCGGCCAGAAACGCGTGACCCGTGAGGCTGCTGCGAATCAGTGCGAAAACGGCAAACGAAATCACATAAGTTGCCGTGATGTGAAGGCGCTTCACGCGCCACACGATCAGGGCGCCCAGCACCCAAACGATCAGCATCGGCCAGACTGTGTTGCCCCACTGCACGCTGAGCGTAGACATGTAATCGGGCGCCAGCAGCAACAGGGCGACAATGCCCAGGTTGGAAGGGTTCCAGAGGTGCCGGCCTTTCCACCGCACGACGTACTTCGAGGTAATCGCAATAGCGCTGCACAGCGCGAAAGGCCAGTAGTCCGGCGCACGGACCAGGATGCCAACGCTAATGCCCGTGATGTAGGAACTGGCCAGATTCGGATACCTGCCCGTGATCAGCCGTGAGAGAAGTAGTTCCGTCAGCATTGCGGCGGCGATCGCGAGCAGTGTGCGGGTAGCGCTTTCCAGAACTCCAAAGGAGAGTTGCCCCGCCAGCAGAATGGCGGTGATCAAAATAGGCGCGAGATAACGGTTATCGATGCTGAAAAACCTCGCGACGATCTTCATGCGGGTTCCTCTATTTTATAGATCTGGTCGACCGCGGGTGCGGTCAGGGTTTGTACGGTGCCCGACGGCCACCGGATTTCGACGTGGTCCACACCATCTGCTTTGCCGAGCCCGAAATGGAGCCGCCTTTGGTTCTGTGCACAGAAGCCGCTGCCGCCGGAAACCTCCTGGGCTTGCTTCACTCCTTTCCAGAACACGGTGACGTGGGCTCCGATCGCGCTGCGGTTCGCTTTACGCCCCATGAGTTCGAACTCAACCCAGTGGTTGCCCGGAGTTCCGGAGTTTCTGTAGTAAAGCAGCGGGCCGTTCTGATTCGCAACCACCGCATCGAGCACACCACGGTTTTCGAAATCGGCAAGCGCCACAGAACGCCCGTCATACACGTCCCTGACCCCCACCATTTGAGCCACTTCGCGAAAACGTCCCGCGCCATCGTTCATCCACACGCGCTTTTGCTCGTACCCGGAGAGGCTGCGGCCGTTCAGAGGAGGCCAGTTCGCGGCATCGGAAATGATGGCTTCGTTCCCGCCCGCCACTTTCGAATAGTCGTACCAATAGCTCCGATTGTGGTCCAGCGACACGTTGCCGTTGACAACATAGAGATCCAGAAAGCCATCGTTGTTGAGATCGCCGAACTGGGCGCCAAAACTCCAGCCGCCGGATTCGATACCGAGCGCGCCAGCCATACTTTCGAATTCAATCCGGTCGCCCCCGGCGCCCGCTTTGGGAATCCAGAAATTATTCCCCTGCACCAGGATTCCGTCTTCCGAAATGTTCGAGACGTAAATGCCTGGGCTGCCATCGTTAAGCACATCGCCCATCGCCGCGCTCATGCCGCTCTTGGGCGCATAGCCAACACCCGCGCTCCGGCCGGCTTCATGGAACCCGCGGCCATGATCGTTGAGATAGAGCTCAGACACGCCGTAGTCATTGGCGATAAACAGGTCTGGAAAACCCGTGCCGCGAAGATCGGCAGCGACCGAGGCGAGCGCCCAGCGCCGCGAAGAGATTCCCATCTTTTCCGAAACCTCTTCAAAGCGTCCGCCGCCAAGGTTGTGAAACAGATACTTGCGTCCGCCGTTGGTGGCGTATTCGAAACTCTCCGGCATGATCTTCGTGTCTTTCAGATGCCAGAGATCGATTCGCTCGTCGTAGTAGCCGCCGATGAAGAGATCGAGTTTGCCATCGCCATCGTAATCGAACCAGAGCGCAGTGTTGGCATTGACCCATGCGGGCAGCCCCGCCTGTTCCGTCACGCGGGTGAAGTGTTTGCCACCGTCATTATGAAAGAGCTCGGGCTTGCCCCATTTATAGAGAAGCAGGTCTTCGTAGCCATCGTTGTCGTAATCGCCCCAGACTGCGCCCATCGAGACGCCCGTTCCCGCCTGATTCACATCGGCGATTCCCAACTGTTCCGCCACATCGACAAAGTGCCCGTTGCCGAGATTGCGATAGAGCGCGTTCTTCGATCCCTCGCCGCTGTTTGTCACATAGAAGTCGGAAAAGCCATCACCATCGAAATCGACTATGGAAACCGCCGCCCCCATCGACGCCACCTGTTCACGGATGTGGTCGAGCTTGCGGTCGAGGTGAGGCGAAGTGTGAATAAAATGGATTCCAGCCGCAGCCGACGATTCCGTGAGATTGAAGCCGTAGTCAGAGGCTTTGGCTGGCCGGCCGGAATCGAAATGACGATACACCCCCGGCGCTCCGAGCAACCCCACGAAGAAGACCCACGCAAATACCTGTGCCGGTCGCATCGTTAATTCCACAAGGCACGCCGAAATAGATCCGGAGCGACGTAGCGTGTATGAAAGTTCTGCCAGTCGGCAGGGTGCAGGCGGTATGCGGGATCCTGCTCAAGGGCTGTGGGCTGTCGATCGTACGCCTTCATAGCGTGATAGGGCAGAGGCAGCACAGTGCTTGAGAAGACGCAGTTATAGTCGCCGTCCTTAATCCAGCCATCCCCCACCATGACAAAATCGCGTTTCCAGCCAGGCGGCGGCGCCGGCAACGCGGTGAACCGCAGGCGGAGTTCATCACCGGCATTCATGATGGTGATCCGGTCGTCGATCTTCGCGATCAACTCCCGAACATCGCCGTGACGCGTGTAATAGCCCTCCAGATCCCGCCATTTTTGCGACGTTCCCTGCAGATGGTTGTAGTCCGGAATCTCGGGCGATGACGCGTTGGCGGCCTTCATGGTGGAAAAGCCGCGATAAAGCAGGTCGGCCTTTTGAAGAGGTGCATCGCCGACTCTGGTGCCGGCCGTTTCCATGCCGGTCGCCCAGGCCAGCTGATCCCAGTAGATTTCAAGGTTGGTGCGCAGACGCATTTTACGCGGGGCTCCAGGAAGGAACAAATGGCTTACGTCGATCACCATAGTCTTCCCTTTTCCCGCAAGAAAGCCGAGGCCTGATTTCCGTGTCACCCAGCGCCCGGCGGCATCCGGCACTTCAATGCTCAAACCCTGCGGCGGAGGATCGCTATTCTGGCTGATAGCAATGTTGATCGTAGCGTCGGTTGGATGCATCCAGCCCGTCCCAAGCAGATAAAGGGTGCCCGACAGGGGCGCAGCTTCCGGTAATTCCATCTCTACCCAGTGATCGCGGACTACGCCCTGATATCGTCCTCGTCCAAAGGTATCGAGATACGCAGCATCGACCTTGCCGACAATTTCACTTACATCCTTCCCATCGTTATCCCGGGCGCTTGCAAAAGGTTGAGGCTTACTCAGAGTAAAGATTTTCAGCGGCGGGCCTTCCACCGCGAAGCGTTCATCGGTAAAGATCTCAGTGCCTTCCGGATGGTCCACGACCTTGAGTGAGTAGTGGTCTATGTAAAACGTCTCCCACAGTTCCGCGGTAACGCGCAGATCATAGAACCCGTCGCGCGCCACCAGCTTTTCCCCGGGCACTTTAAACCATTCCTGGGTCTGGTGAATACCTGCCACAGCCTGTGCATTAATATGCAGGCCCAATGCCGGGGCCCACGGAGCGCCATCTTTCACGAAGCTCATCTGCCGGCCATCCCAGGCGAACAGCATGGGGCATGAGCCCTTCAAGCGCTGCTCGGCCAGGACCGCTGCGTTCGGCGTCAATTCAAATTCCGCCTGCACGGAGCCGTTGGGCCAGACAATGCGGGCCACCTCTGTTTGTTTGCGCTCACCCAGGCCGAAATGCAGCAGAGGCGACGTAATGGTCTGCTTCTGCGTCAAGAGGCCCGACCGGATCTCGATTTCACCCCCGATGCCGAATGCGTTGATCCGCTGATCGCCTGCGCTTTGCGCAGCGCGCACGCGTATCGTCTGCCAGTTGTAATTCTTCGATCCACGATTGAAAAGCTGCACGGGCTTGCCCGCCGCCGACACGCCGACCAGATCTAATCGGCCATCCAGATTCACGTCGGCCGCGGCGGTGATCTGAAAGCCAGTGGGCAGCGAGATCTGGGAAAATTTAGCGCCATCGCTAAGAAGAAGGCTCCCATCGCCGGCCAGAACATCGATGCTGCCGTTGTTATCGAAATCGGCCAGCAACAGATTCGGTGCGCCTGTTGGGTTCCGCGCCGATCCAATCCGTGTGGGGCCCTGGTTG
This sequence comes from Terriglobia bacterium, assembly GCA_040003745.1. GTDB lineage: Bacteria > Acidobacteriota > Terriglobia > Bryobacterales > Bryobacteraceae > BOG-234. The sequence goes on along the minus strand of JBDUBZ010000055.1, from coordinate 3,308 downwards.
AGCGACATCCGCGTCACCGCGCCATCCTCACCAAGCATCACAAGGTCCGGCCTTCCATCGCCATCGACATCGGCCGCGGAAATCGCCAGCCAGGGGCCATGAACACCGTTCGGCAATGCCTGTTCCCTATAGGCGCCAAACCTCTGATTCAGGAGTATGTGCAAAGCTCCGGACCCGTCGAGGATCGCCACGTCCGCGGTGCCATCCTGATCCAGATCGGCAGCGGCAAAGGCCCTCATGCCCTCGACTCCGGCAAATGGGCGAAGGGCCGCAAACGTATTGTCACCGTTGTTCCGCAGGACCACGGGTTGACCATGGGGCGTGCCAAGGACGATATCGAGGTCACCATCAAGATCCACATCCAGCGCCCATGCGCCCGTATAACTCCCTTTAAGAATGTCCACCGGAATCTTTGTGCGCGGCGTGATGTCGTCAAAACGCGTCAGGCTCTGTTGCAGATAAATCCTGAGCCCGGCGCTGTTCGCGAGCACGATATCGGCCTTGAAATCATAATTCAGATCGGCAGCGAGGACGCTGTTCCGTCCGGGTGTTCCGGCACCGGCGAATTCCAGCCGGGCCCCGTCGCGAATGCGCACCGCATTCGAATCTGCCTCGAGAATTCGCAACTGACCGGAGTCATCCAACGGAACTGCACTGGCCCAGGTCGCGGGGCCCGCGTCGATGTCACTCGCCGTGAAGGTAAGCGACCCATCGGGCGGGGCGGGCCGTGAATCCACCGCGGGCAGCTTGATAAATCGCACAAACGGCTCGGCCACATATACGGCAGGAGTGCGAACCGCATCCACACTCCGGCGATAAGCTGGCTCGCGAATCAGCACGTTGCGCAGGAATGCCGCCTGCACAGCGGCTCCCGCGGGATTCGCGCCATTGGCAGTTTGAACCAGAATCGCAAGCCGGTTCTTCGCCTCAACCGGCCAATCGGCCGCTTCCGCAGCCATCAACGCGGCCATGCGGCGCAGCGTCGCCACGTCGCCGCGCTTGGCCGCAAGCCTCGCAACGTCGAGTTGCACGGAAATATTTCCCGGCAGCGCCGTCAGAATTTTCTCGAATTCCACCTGCGCTTCGCTGTCGGATGTGGCGGACGACTGACGTTCGATTTCATTGGCCAGGGCGTAGCGCGCCTTCACGTTCCCGCCATCGCGAGCGACCGCTTTCCTGAAATGCGCGATGGCTTCGGCCGGCTTGCCGCGTGTGCTGTCAATGGCTCCCAGCAGTTCTTCGATGGCGCTGTTTTCGGGCGCCAGCGAACGGGCGGTTTCAGCATATTGCGCAGCCTTGTCGAAATCCTGCTGGCGTGCAGCGAACAGCGCGAGGTCAGCCCAGGCCGCCGGCTCCTGCGGAACCAGTTGCGTCGCCTGAGTAAGTTTTTCTTTGGCCCGCGTGTCTTCACCGGTCTGCAGGCCGGCAAGGCCGGTATAGAACGCCGAGACAAAATTCGCGTATTCGCTGGAATCTACCGAGGGCAGGCTTTTGTGGGCACATCCAGCCAGAAATACCCCCGCGTGAAATACCAGAACCGCGCAGAACGTTATCCGGACCCTGAAGCTCACCCGCTTCAGTCTGCTTGTCGGTTCGGGCACAGTCAATAATATGATTCCGTTATTGACCCCCACCGGGTAGCCGCGCGCGCTGGTGTATTAACGTAGAGCGCGGCTGCGCGTTGGCTCGGAGGCGGCAGCCTTTACTGGTCGAAAAGCGTCGTGAAGGGCAGGGCGCCGACAAGCTACCCGAAGCTCCCGGCGGGGACTGCGCGCGCCTGCGTCAATCACACGGCGGAATGCCAGGGGGCTGGCGCCGTTTAACAGATGCCGATTAAGACCACGGTCCATGGCTGACATCGCCCGCCTCGCCAAACGGAATAACCTTTCCGCCCGGAACAATCGCGCGAAGTAAACCCGCCAGCACGGTACCAGCCCCTGCCTCGAACCACCGTTCCACCCCGGAACCAGCCAGAAACCGCATGGAATCAGTCCACCGTACCGCATTCGGAATCTGTTCGTACAACCCCTCGCGAGCGTCCGCGCCAGCCCTTACTTCGCGGGCCTGCCAGTTGTTGATCAGCGGCACGGCGAGATCGGAAAAAGTCGTGGCATCCAGATCGGGCCGCAGGCGCAGCTGCGCGGGCCTCATCAACGGACAATGAAACGGAGCGCTGACCGGCAGCGGAATAGCGCGTTTAGCTCCCGCGGCTTTGGCCAGTTCCATGGCACGCCCGACAGCGTCTTTATCTCCCGCAATCACTATCTGATCGGGCGAATTGAGGTTCGCTGCGGTCACGACCTGCCCCTGCGCCGCCGCCTTCAAAATTCCTTCGAGAGCGTCCGCCGGCAGCTTCAGCAATGCGGCCATCGCGCCCACGCCTGGTGGCACCGCTTCCTGCATGTATTCGCCCCGTTTGCGCACCAGACGCAGCGCATCCGCGAAATCGAGGGAACCCGCCGCCACCAGCGCCGAATATTCGCCCAGGCTGTGACCCGCCACATAATCGGGCGCAGGCGCCTCATTCAGCAGCACGCTCCACGCCGCAATCGAAACCGCCAGCAAGGCTGGCTGAGTGTTCCGCGTGAGCCGCAGATCCTCCTCGGGCCCCTCAAAGCAGAGCTTCGAAAGCGGAAATCCGAGCGCATCGTCGGCCTCTTCGAAGCGGCGCCGTGCGGCCGGAAAATTTTGCGATAGCGATAGTCCCATGCCCGGGAACTGGGATCCCTGGCCAGGAAAAAGGAAGGCTGTTTTCATTTGCGGAGCGGACTTTCGTCCAGACCGCCCATGGTATCCTGGACGTAGTTTGCGTCTGACACGGTTCCTCGGGGTTTCCACGCTCCTTCTCGCGTTTGCCTGCATGCTCCAGGCGCAGGCGCTCTTTCGTAAGCCCATTAAAGTTATTGGAGACCCGAACTTCGTGGGCACCGCCACCAATCCGCTGATTGTGGATGGCATAGGCCCCAATGTGGTCGAAGGCCGGGAGCTCAACCTGCCGACCGGAGTGGCTGTCGACAACTCCGTGTCGCCGCCAAACGTCTATATCGCCGACGGCGGCAACCATCGGATCCTCGGGTTCCGCTACACCACTCAACTGAAGCCGGGCGCCGTCGCCGACGTGATCATGGGCCAGACCGACCGCTTTGGTAATCAGGCGCAGGGCGGCAGCAACCGCTCGTCGGGACTCAACTCTCCCAGCGGCCTCGCGGTGGACGCTTCCGGCAACCTTTATGTTGCGGACACCGGGAACAACCGCGTCCTGCGCTATGCGAGCCCGCTCAGCCAGCCTGGCGGTATCGCGACCCCGA
>JBDUBZ010000359.1:0-4165 GCA_040003745.1 Terriglobia bacterium | reverse complement strand
GCAATCGTCGCAACGACTGGGGGTCCTCGGCCGTTTCGAAAGGATATTGAACATCAGACCGCATTTACCGCACTGCCGGCGCGCGATCATGCGCCCGATTAACACGTCCGCCGGCACGTCCAGATGTATGACAAGCGGAGAGCCCAGGCCTCTTCTTCCGAGTAATCCATCCAGAAATTCGGCCTGCGCCCTGGTGCGCGGGTAACCGTCGAGCAGGAAGCCTTCATCGCAATCGGACCGGGCAACACGAGCCTCGAGCAAACGATTGATGAGATCGTCATCCACCAGACCGCCGGCGCCCATGACGGCCTTCGATTCCACGCCAAGAGCGGTACCCGAGGCGATCTCACTGCGCAGCATCTCCCCGGTGGAAATCGACGGAATGGCAACTTTGAGCCGCTGAAGCAGCATGTGGCCCTGGGTGCCTTTCCCGCAGCCGGGCGGCCCAAAAAGAAGAATAACCAAAAATAAATATTTCATCTATCGCCTCCGATGGCAATGGTGCAGGGGTGATTGATGCCACAGGGACATGATGGCCTACCGGTCATGAGCGTGAGTAAAGGCCCGCTCACCGCGGTTCGCGCCTTTCCCCGGTTTCGGCGCAAGGGCTGGCATGAATTCAACAGGAGCACACCGTGTCAAATACGGCGGGAGATATTCTTGTAGAAACGATGCTCGCGTGGGGCATTGACACCATCTTTGGCATACCCCGGGGACGGTTGAACGGCATTATCGAAGCTCTGCGTATTCAACAGGATAAGATTCGATTCACTCAGGTACGCCACGAAGAAGCCGCCGCATTCATGGCGTGGGCACCAGCGAAATCACCGGAAGCTGTTCACGGATGTCTGCGTTTACAACGAGCGCGTCATCAGGAAGCCTCACAGCTACTAAAGGAAGCCTCACAGCTGCTGAACGCCGGATCGACGATCCCGCGAAGTTTCATGAAGGCCATCGCCGGTGAAAGGATCCCGGGAACCTAATTTGAAGTCGAATCGCCGGTGAGCATCTCAATCCGGTAATTCTCAATCACCGGATTGCTCAGGACTTCACGCGCGATCGCATCCAGATCTTCGCCCTCTCGCATTGTGATCTCGAAGAACTTGCCCTGGCGCACATCTTCAATGCCGTGATGGCCCAGGCCGTTCAGCGCGGCTCGGATGGTCTGCCCCTGAGGATCGAGTACTGAAGGCTTGAAGGTGACGTAGACGCGGGCTTTCACTGGGTCCATTTTAGAACAGGCCGGCTCGATCTCAGAATAAGCTCTGCTGCCGGTCTGCGAAATCGTCGCCGCTCTTCTTTGGGGAACGTGGCGTAGCGAAGCCGCGCATCAGCGACAACATACGTTCGTGGCATTCCAGGATCTCGGCCAGCCGTCCGCATTTTTCACATTCTCCACGAATTGCGTCGCGACCGTCGTCGCCCGGATCGAAGGCGGGATGCCGCGAACATTTGCCCCGCCAGCGCACGCTGCCGATTTTCAACATTCAGCCTATTTTAGTTCGGGACCGGCAGGCCTTTGATCTCTGGCGTGGTCAGGCGCGGTGACTGTCCCCTGAACGCCTCGGCCAGCGACACATTGTGGTTCATGAGCACGATTCCCATAACCAATTCCAGCTGCGACCGCGCCTTCGCATACGCACCCCTCGCCGCGACCTCAGTGGAGCGCGCCTGCGCCACCACGTTCTGATACTGAATCACTACGAAATTCGTTGAGATTCCGGCCTCAAATCGCTCCTGCTCGATGGCCAGCGACTGCTCCTGCAGCTTTTTTGTTTCGAGCGAAGCTTCAAATGCGGCATGAGTTCTCTGCAGGGCGATGAGCGCATCTTCCACCTGCAGCCGCACCTGATTTTCAAGTTGCCGGGTCCGCACCTGCGTCTGGCGAACCTGCAGCTCATCGCGCGCGAGATCGGCCTGGGCTGTGCGGTTGCGCAGAGGCAGGGTCAGATTGATGCCAACCGAGTAACTGGGATAATCGCGCCGCAAAATCTCCTGGAGCGCGGTGCCATAACCTTCGTTGTAGCCGAGCAGACCGCTTCCGGCCGGTCCGGTGCTGGCGATTGCGGCATAGTTTGGGTTCGACGCGCCCGCGAGCCCGCTGTTCGACATATTGGCGACAAGATCCAGCTGCGGCAGCAACGCATTCCTCGAACCCTTGAGTGTAATCTCGGAATTTTCCTGCTGCAGCTTCGCAGCCTGGAAGTCCGGGCGAGATTCAAATGCGATCTTCACCAGCTCTTCGGCGGGCTGGGTGGGCAGATCGTCCACCACCAACGGGTCCGTGGGAATGATTCGCGCCGCATGCACAGCCGGGTCGCCGCCTGGATCGCGCGACAAAGCATTCTTCAGGATGAGTTCCTGCTGGCGAAGGAAGCCTTCGGAGTTCGAAAGATCCTGCCGCGCCGCCGCGACCTGGGCCTGAGCTCTGGTCAGCTCGATCGGGGCGAGCGTCCCCTCTTCCACCTTGTTGCCGTCGTCTTGCTGTGAGTGCAGCGCAGTGGCGAGTGTCTGCTGTTTGACCTTCAAGTCCTCATTCAGACTAACGAGATCGAAATACATCCGGATCACGCCTGAAACCGTGACCGAAGCCTGCAGCCGGAAAACATTGTCTGAAATCTTTTCGCTGTTCTTCGCGATGCGGATGAAGCGGCGGTTAAGCTCAATCCCGAACCCCCGCAACAACGGCTGCGTCACGGTTATGCCAAGGCCTGAATTGTAATAAGGATCGATCAGATTACGGACGGAGTTGCTATTCGTCCGGAGGTTCTGAAAATTCGCCGTGACTTGTGTGCCCGGGCTGAAACCCTGGGTGTACCCAAAGTTGCCGGAAAGTGTGTTGGCTATGAGGGAGGGCGTTCCCGTGATCACCGCGCTGGTCTGGGGTGTGGTTGCGTGCTGCGCCACAACCTGCCCAATGAACGCGGGATCGAAAAGGGGCACAGGGGGACCGCTCGATAGCGGGAAAGTTCCGCCGACGTTCAGATTTTCCACGGTCTGCTGGATGAACGGGGCATCGCTGGCGGCAGTCGGCAGCGTGGTTTGCGCGGCTGCCCCGGCGGCTGCTGTAACGAGGGGCTCGCCCGGGCCGCCCACACCCGCCGGAGGATCGTTTACGGTTAATGGCACTCCGCGCGGAATGCCGCCGCCTTGTGTGCGCAGCGTGTCCGTTCCCGCCATCCGGATGCCGTATCGTTCGAGCTCGATATCCAGATTGTTTTCGAGCGCGAGGGCAATCGCATCCTGCAGCGACAGGTAAATCTGGCCCGCGCGCATCAAGTCATGCATGCGCGGGGAATCGTGCAGATCGCTCTGGGAAACAGAGCCCGGTTTATACGCGCCCTGCACGCCCGCCCTGTAGCTGACAGCAGGGGAACGATCGATTGCGCTCGGGGCGGATGTCGATACTGGCGTCTGAGCCGATACGAACGAGGCAAGCACCAGGAAGCCCGGAAAGATCCTCATTTCTTCGGAGCCGGCTCCTGTTTCGCAGCCTCTGCCATTACCAGCGCGCCTTCGCGCACATCATCGCCGGGGTTCACGACAAGCAGTTCATCGCCCTGCAATCCGGCGGTGACTTCCGTCTCCGTGCCATAGTCGCGTCCGGTCTGGATGGGCTGCATGTGAATGCGCCGCGCCCCGTTCTCCGCTTCCCGGAGCACCGCAACCTGCTGACCGTTGTTGGTGGAAATCAGGGTGTCGCCCGGAACCAGCAGTGGCGGCGCATCCCGGTGCGTCCTGAAATGAATCTCGGCGTACATGCCCGGCAGAAGCTTTCCGTCTCCGTTTGGAACCTGCACTTCCACAAGCATCGTGCGAGTGTTCGGGTCGAGAGAACTCGCCGTCCGCGCCACTTTGCCGGTAAAATTTCGCCCTGGCAATTCGTTTACCGTAACAGTGGCTGGCATCCCCACGCGAATCCCCGCGACATTCGACTGGGGAACGTTGACGAGTGTTCGGATTGTGCTGAGCTGAGCGACGCGGAACATCTCGCTGCTGAGCTGTCCCTGCCCCTCGTAGATGACGAAGCCGTCCGCCCGGACCCGGTCGTGCAGCTCGCGATAGCCGAGCCCGGGCGGCAGCGACAGCGTCGTGATCGAGTTCGAGCGCAGCTCGGGCGGCAGCAGCAGCAGCAGGCCGAGGCGCTCGAAGCCGGCGCGGAGCT
>JBDUBZ010000358.1:0-4166 GCA_040003745.1 Terriglobia bacterium | reverse complement strand
TGTAGTCGACCCGATTGTTGAGGCTGTGACGGCGGACCTGGGTCACTGTCGTCGCTCCGAAGTTGTTGGTGTTGAAAACATCGTCCGGCGTGCGATTGGGCAGCGGATAAAAGCTGTACATCTTCAGAGCGTAGGGATTGGGATTGGGGATGATCGCGTTGGGAATGAGTGCGCGCTGGTAAAGATCGGGACCGAGTTGGGTGACGTTATAGGGGTCGAAGATCTGAGCGGGGACCGGGCTGCCGTTAGCGTCGCGAATGAAGGTATGGCTGAAATCGCCCACGCGCTCCGCAGCCGTGGGGACACTGAGAAGCGAGGTGGTGGCGCGATTGTGCTGCAGGTAGTGATAGCTGGTGAAGAAGAAGAGTTTGTCACGCTTGATGGGGCCTCCGACGGCGCCCCCAAATTCGTTCACCTTAAACGCCGGGCGACGGATGCCGTTGGCGTTGTTGTACATATTGTTGGCGTTCAAAGCTTCGTTCCGGAGCGTGTAGTCCGCTTGACCGTGGAAAGCGTTGGTGCCCGACTTCGTGCTCATCTGGATGACAGCCTGACCGTGACCGTATTCCGCGCTGAAATTGTTTGAGATGACGCGAACTTCCGAAAGGCCTTCAGTGTTCGGCATGACCGCAGCCTCGTTGTACCCACCGCCCATGACAGGAAGCCCATCGAGCTGAATGTCGTTGGTAAAAGCGCGGCCACCGTTAACGCCGATGGTCGACTGTTGTTTACGCGCCTGGGCGCCAACGCCGAAAGAGTTCAGAGACGTGGTGTCGCCCATTGCATTGCGCGGCACGACGCCAGCCTGAAGGGCGGCGTAGTAAAGCGGATTATCGCTGGGGTTGGGGAGCGCGTTGATGACGTTGGCATCCACGGCGCCCTGCACGGTGCTGCTGTCCGTCTGAAGCTGCGTGCCCTGTACGGACACGTCCACCGTCTGTTGGACAGCGCCGATCCTGAGTTCGACATCTATGCGGGCCGTCTGACTGACACCGAGTGAGATGCCGGTTTGTTTGGAGGGCGCGAAGCCCGCCATGCTGATATCGACCGTGTAGGTGCCGGCCGCGAGATAGGGCGCCGTGTAAATGCCGGCGTCGGTGGTCTTGACGTTTGTTTGAATCCCGGTTTCTTGCTGCGTGACGGTAACGTTCGCGTTGGGAACGACTCCGCCCGCAGCGTCGTGGACTGTCCCCGTAATGGTGGCAGAACGAATCTGCGCGTTGAGCAACGAGGACGCGATGAGGCCGGACAGCACCAGGGCTGCCCCAGCTTTTCGGATAAACATGATTCCCTCCAGAAGCGACTGAGCACCCCTATTATACGGCACTAATCCGTATAAACTGTGAGAGGTCATCTGGCTTGTTCGTACCCTTCCCCACAGAAACGACGAGGCCTTTCTGATCGCTTCAGCACTTTCAGGCCGGAGCATTCCCGCCGTGGACAGCATGAGTATTATTGTGCGAATAGCGTCGACGTCGACCTCCCGGTCAGCGGTCAATAATCAGCGACCCACGCATCAGTCATGACGTTCACTCTGCATTTGGAGCCGGGTGGAAAAGCTCAACTGCCAACCACTTACCGTCAGGTCACCAGAACGCCGCTGTTCCGGACCAATCCCTCTCAATCCGGTGCGCGTCGGTATCTATAATCGCGAGGCGACCTTTGAACCTGGTTGCAGCTGCTTTACTCCCGTCCGGTGAAAGGCTAACTTAACTAAGACCGTGCGCATACGGCGATACACGCACGACAGCGCTTGCGAATGCGCCTGTCTGGAATGCCTACTTGATCTTGGCGGCCAGGTCAGGCAACGTAAGCGCGAGAAGGCCGTTATCGCCGCCCACAAAACCATCGAGCGTGTTCATGGCTTGCTTGTGGACCGCAAACCAACAGCTACTGGCCAAACCGTTACGGACGCGGTTTCGCGTGCCGGCGTTCAGGAGCATCGCCATGAAACGCGCGTGAACACCCACGAAGTTGAAGAATTTGAGGGGTGTAGAAGGAGCGGGCCCGCATTGGACAGTGCAAGCCCATGGGCATTTCGATGTCTTGACTTACTAGTGGCGTGCCGGCGGAAGGTTCTCAGGAAACTTGTCGGGCACCCTCCGAGGGCACACATGGGAAGATCTCCGGCGTGATGCCGAAGCGCTCGATATAACGAGCTGAGATCTCCGACCGGAATCGTTCGACGGCCTCGGGCGCGACCAGATTGACCGTGCAGCCGCCGAAGCCACCGCCCGTCATCCTCGCCCCATAACAGCCGGCGATGCCGATGGCGGTATCGACGAGGAAATCCACTTCGTCGCAGGTGATTTCGTAATCGTGCTGCATGCTGCGATGCGATTCGACAAAAAGCTCACCCATGCGCTCGGGCGCAACGCGCACCGCCGCGTTGACGAACAGTTCCACGCGCCTGTTTTCGTTGACGATGTGGCGCGCGCGCCGCCGGATAATACGCGGCATGGGCACTGCTTCGATATGGGCCGGGGTGGCATCGCGCAGGGATTCGACCGCGGGAAAACGGCTGTGAATAGAATCGACGGCGATAGCGCATTCCTCCACGCGCATGCGGTAAGCGGAGGCGGCGAGGCTGTGCTTCACCATGGAGTTCACGGCGATAATTTCAACGTTTTGAGGGAGAATTACGGGTTCACAAGAAAGACTTCGGCAGTCGATTTTCAAAGCTGCGCCCGGACGGCCGAAGACCGCGACAAACTGATCCATGATGCCGCAGGGCATGCCGACAAAATCAATCTCGGCGCGCTGGCACAATCTGGCGATTTCGAGCGGATCGATCGGGCGCCCCTGCAGCAGCGCGAGCGCGGTGGCGACCTCGAGCGCCGCCGAGGAACTGAGCCCCGAACCCTGCGGCACGTCGCTGCGGATGCCGAGGTCGAGCGGCTCAATCGCGATCCCGCGGTTGAGCAACTGCTGGGCGACACCGGCCACATAGTCGGTCCAGTGCTTCTCCGGCTTCAGGCTGGCTATGGCATCGACAGGCCAGGCGCGGCCGTCCGGTTCCTGCTCACTCGACACTCTGAGCATTCCGTCGCTGTTCGGCTGTGTTTCGATATGTGTCGCAAGACTGAGCGCAATCGGGAGGACGAAGCCGAGGTTATAGTCGGTGTGTTCGCCGATCAGATTGACGCGGCCGGGTGCAACGAACTTAGCAACCATATCTTTTAGTCTCCTGTCGTTCGAAGAGTGGCATCAGCGCGCCTTCGATCCAGGCAAAAGCGGCCGCGAGCCCCTCGGCTTCGAAGACCCGGCCCAGTCTGGCCTCGACTTCGGAGGGTTCACCGATGGTGGCGAGAAACCGATTGGAAGTCATGCGTTCGAGGCGCCCGGCATCGACGGCTCCCGTTTCTTTCAGGATTCTGCGGCGGGCGTAGAGCGAAAGCACGGCATCGCCAACCCACGCTTCTTCGAGTATCTTGCGGCGGCGCTCCGAGGCCTTCATCGCTCTTTATGATGCATGATGAAGCGTGGATTTTGAGGACGAGCTGAATGAGCTGGCACCGCCGGATGTACCGAACCGTGCGGAGATCGTTATGAAATGCGCGGCGCACCTTCGGATGATCGTGGAAGTGAACGCGTCCATGAACCTGACGCGCATAACGACACCGCGGGAAGCGGCCATCAAGCATGTGGCCGATTCGCTGGTTCCCTGGCGGCTGTTCGCGGATGCGAAGCAGGTGCTCGATGCGGGGACCGGCGCGGGCTTTCCCGGCATCCCGCTCGCGATCGCGCTGCCGGAAATCCGCTTTACGCTGACCGATTCCACCGGTAAGAAGGCGCGGTTTGTGGAATCCGTGGCGGGTGAGCTTAGACTCGGGAACGTGGCGGTTTCGGCGCAACGGGGGGAAGACCTGTGCGGCAAAGAGAACTACGACCTAATCACCGCGCGGGCCGTCGCGCCCGTGTCGCGGTTGGTGGGGTGGCTGGCTCCTGCGATAAGGCGTGGCGCGGTGGCCCTGCTCTACAAAGGTCCCGATGCCGCTTCCGAAATTGAAGAGGCCGCAAACGATTTGAAAAGGCATAAGGTCCGCGCGGATGTAGCGCTGCGCTATAGCCTCCCGGATGGACTCGGGGACCGCTCGATGGTTCGCCTTATTTTGGCTTAGGGGGATACTTATCGATCGCTGGTCATGGGTCATCGGCGGTTCACC
>JBDUBZ010000054.1:0-14277 GCA_040003745.1 Terriglobia bacterium | reverse complement strand
CCCGCGCGCTGCAGCGTTGCTTCGGGATGACCGCGGGAGGTGAGGATGTAGGTGTCCGGATGCAGTTCGTACGGTCCGTTGATATGAGGCGAACGCGCCAGTGTGACGGCATGTCCCCAGCCGGTGCTGCCCTCGGCGGTCAGCAGGTAATAATAACCGCCTCGCTTGTAAATATGGGGGCCTTCCGTAAAGCCGATTTCAGTGCCCTTGAAAATCAGCTCGCGGCTCCCGATCAGGCGGCGTTCCGTGGGCGAGTATTCCTGCAGGATGATTCCGGCAAAACGATTCTGGCCCGGCCGGTGATCCCAGAGCATCTGGCTCAGATACTTCCGGCCATCGTCGTCGTGAAACAGCGATGGATCGAAGCCGCTGGCGTTCAGATAAACCGGGTCGGACCATTCGCCGTCAATCGTGGCGCAGGTCACGACGTAGTTCGGGAAGTCCCGCAGAGACGCGCCTGAAGCCCCGGCCTGACTGGACCGGCCGTAGCGCTTCACATCCGTATAGACCAGCCAGAACAGGCCGTCGGCCCAGGTGAGGCAGGGCGCCCAGATGCCGCACGAATCCGGATCTCCCAGCATATTGAGTTGAGAGGCCCGGCGCAGGGGCGGACGAAGCAGCCGCCAGTGAACCAGGTCGCGCGAGTGATGGATCTGGACGCCGGGAAACCACTCGAACGTGGAGGTGGCAATGTAGTAATCTTCGCCCACGCGAAGGATAGAAGGGTCCGGATTAAAGCCGGGCAAAATGGGGTTAGTTATATCAGGCATGGATTGAATCCGGATCTTTCACGATGGTCCAAAGAAGCGCGGCGCCGACCAGATCGAGCACTCCCAGGCAGATGAAGAAAGGCGAGTATCCGACAGTCGTTACCAGACCGCCAATGGCGAGCGAAAACAAGAGAAGGCCGAGGTTGCCGAAGAAGCCGGCCATTCCGGCGACGGTGGCCACCTCGCCCTGCGGGAACAGATCGGATGACATAGTGATGACGGTAACCGAGAGAGTCTGATGCGCAAAACCGGCCAGACACAGCAGTGCCAGCGCCGTGTAGACGCTTTCCACCAGGCCGACAAACGCCACGCCGCTCATGATGAGCGCGCCAAATGTGAAGGTAGCCCGCCGTGCGTTTATCAGGGTGAGTCCGCGCCGCTGGAACTCGTGGCTCAGGAATCCGCCGAAGATACAGCCGATATCCGCCGCCAGAAACGGGAGCCACGCCGTCAGGGCGATCTGCTTCAGGTCGAAGTGGCGGGCAGTCGCAAGATAGAGCGGCAGCCAGACCGTCAGTGTGCCCCAGGTCGGATCCGCCAGCATCCTGGGCAGCGCGATCCCCCAGAAGTTTCGCTGACGGGCGATTGCCGGTATGGATGGCCGTGTGGGCTTCGTAAGATGAGCCGCCTGGCCCCTGGCGATGTAGGCTCGCTCTTCTTCGCTCAGCCTGGGATGTTTTGAAGGTTTCTCATAAAAGATCAGCCACAGAATCACCCAGATGAATCCGAGCCCGCCGGTGATCACGAAGGCGAACTGCCAGTTGTAGAAGAGGATGGCCCAGGCGACCAGTGGCGGGGCCACCATCGATCCAACCGAGGCGCCTATGTTGTAGATGCCGCCGGCAAATCCGCGTTCGTTGGCCGGAAACCACTCGGAGGTCGCCTTCATACCCGCGGGATTGGCGGATCCCTCGGCCAGCCCGAGGAATCCCCTCAGCACGGCGAACATCTGCCAGCTGTCGGCCCGGGCGTGTGCGATGTTGATCAGCGACCATGCCGTTGCGAAGATGGCGTAGCCCGCCTTCAATCCCACTACGTCGAGCACATACCCGCAGATTGGCTGCAGCATGATCGTGCCCTGGAAGGCGGCATTGATCCAGGAATACTGCTGGGGACCGATGTGCAGATCTTTGAGCAGCGTCGGCGCCGCGACCGACAGGGTGGAGCGTGTCAGGTAGTTAACGGTGGCGCCCAGCATGATGAGCGATATCATCCACCAGCGCAGCCCAGGGATCTTCATTCTGGACGATTATGTCACGGGCGTCCGCGTGTCATACTGGCACCGGTATTACATTACCTGAAACGGAGTAAGCTCCCGATGAAACCTACGATCAGCCGCCGCGCCCTCATCGCTTCCGGCGCCGCGTTGCCTTTTGCTCTCGATATTCCCCGGGCCGCCGCCGCGGCGCCTGGTCCTCCGCCGTATACGTTGTCCATCAACCTCGAAGTCATGTTTCCGCGCACCATGCCGCGCCCCCAGCGAATGGAAATGGTGGCCGCTCAGGGCTTCAAGGCCTACGGTTTCTGGAACACCAACGAAGAAGAGCAGGACGCCATGCTCAAGGTCCAGGAGCGCACCGGCATGAAATGCACCAGCATCACCGGACCGGGCAGCTCGGGAGGTTCGACGGGCCTCACCAAGCCTGGTATGGAGCAGGTCTATCTCGACGAAATCACCGCACGCGTCAAGATGGCGGCGAAGTTTGGCGGCGCGCAGCCGATCATCTTCGTGGGCAAGGTACAAGCCGATGTTCCGTGGGCGCAACAGCGTTCTCAGATCGTCACCGGGCTCCGGAAGGCTGGGGACATAGCCAAAGAGAAGGGCATAACTCTGATCGTGGAACCGCTCAGCAGCACAGCCCCGCAGGCTCGCAATGCGCTCGATACGGCAGCCGTCGCTTTTCCTGTCATTGAGGAAGTAGCGCATCCGAACGTCAAAATCTGCTTCGACATGTACCATCTGCAGCTGATGGAGGGAAACCTCACCAACAATCTCCGCCTGGGGCTCGCGAAGAAATGGATCGCGCTGGTACAGATAGGCGAAGTTCCCGGCCGCAAGGAACCGGGGACGGGCGAGATCGATTACGCATACATGCTCCGGGTCCTGCGGGAGTTGAACTACAAGGGCTATCTGGACACGGAGATGGGCACGACCACGACTCCGGAAGCGGCTATGCAATTGACCAGGAAGATGACGCTCGAGAATTAGCCCGTCGCCCGTCAATGGCGCCGGTGTTTCGCGACGATCGAATGGAGCCAGTGCTTGCGCCAAATCGCCGCGTTTCCCGACCTCAAACGTGCCGCGGCGCATGCAACTCGCAACGTGTCGTAGCACGTTGGGGTCTGGGCCAACTTCATTTTGCCGGACGGCGTTCACCTGGATGTTACAGGTTACGCCTTAAGAGCGTCGTTTCCGCCGTAGCTTTGCGCTCTTTCCGATCCGCAGTTGCCACGCGGTTCTCAGAGCGCCTGTCAGCACGTCTTCGTCAGCCGCAGCCAGGCGGATATGGGTATGCCCCATTCTTCCCCAGCCGCCCGGTATAGCGAGGAAAATCCTGCGCGCCTCATCCACGAAAGCCGCCTGCTGCTCAAGCGTGAGCATCAGGTTTCCGTAACCCTGGGCTTGCGAGGCCAGCGAAGCAAATCTCCGGCCGCCCACGTTGAAGGCGGGCAATCCGGCATGGGAAACCTGTTCCACGCCTTCCAGGCTGAGCGCAATTCTCTGAAAATCCGCGGCGGTCATGGGCGCGACTCCGGCGTTTCAGAGAGTATCTCAAATTTGCTCTTAGCGTTCCCTTGAGGCGGCCGAACGGATCCGTCAGGCGCGAGTTCCGGCGCGCGCCAGGTGGCGAAGGTCGGAAGACTGTCTCCCCTGTAATGCCCCCTTACGCCACGTGAAATTGCGATTGCATGACCTGAACTTGATACGGCCTGAACGTTGAGAGCAGGTAATAGATCGTAAGTTCCCGCGCATTCGCATCCCATTTCGTGTACCTGTTCAGCAGGAACGGGCCGTAGGCGTAACTCACCTCACCTCCATACGCCAGGTTGAAGTCCGGCGGAAGTACCGGCGGCACCTGATCGAGGTCGTCGCCCGGACGGTGCATGAATCTGCCCAGCGCATTATCCCGAAGCGGATCGAAAATGATGATTTCGTCGGTCCAGTCCCAGGGTGTTTTGCCCAGGCGGGCGACTACCGGCCCATTCGGATTGTGCTGGTTTGGCGAGCCTCTGTCGGGGTTCAGCGGTATCGCTCCCGGCGAAGCCAGAGTGTAGAGCAGGAGCCACCTCTTAGCTTCCGGAATCCAGGCCAGGGAGAGACTTGTATATCCGATCGTGAAAAACAGGTCCCTGGCATCGCCTTCGGAACCGGACCACGCATTCGTGCCCTGGCCGCCGCTGTAGTAGCGGATCGCGGACCGGCGGGGATCGCTGCCTTTCTCAAGCGGCATCCACGCCAAATGCACGGAATTGGCGGGGCCGCCCTGTCCGATCAGTACGAGCCCATCGCCTTCGCTCGACGGAAACACCCCGGGAAATTTTGCGTTATCGACGACCCACGGGGCCACCTGAAAGAACCGGCCCGATCCCTGGTCGAACGTGGAGAAGCTGAACACGCGGCTGAACTCCACCGGTTGCGTGGGATCGTTTGACTTCGTCAGCAGCGAGCCTCGTGGTTCCGGCGCATTCGCCAGGTCGGCTGGGTAATAGAACGCGAAGACCCAGGCCTGGTCTCTGGTCCCACCGCTTCCCTCGCCGGGGTAGCTGAACGCGCCTGTGGGCGTCTGGCCAATGCCAAGCGGCCCTATGCCCTGGATGGAAAAAGGGTGGAACCGGCCATTCGCGCCATCGACCGAAATAAGCCCAAAGGCGGCAGGGGAATCGAGGCGATTGCCGGCCGGATGGAAGGCGACCCAATCCGACTGGTCGTCCGGGCGGCCGGGCGCGGTGGGCACATCGCCAAAGAAGAAGACGATTTTGCCATCGAATTCAATGTTCGCCCCGAGATCGACTCCGACCACCCCGTGGCCGCCGGTCGCATTGACCACCTGTTTGAGGGCGCCTGGCAGGTGACGGTACTCGGGATCGAGACCATCGCCAGTCAACTGGCCAATGCGCTGAGCGAGGGGACTGCCGGAAAATTGCGGATGGGCATTGAGGAACGCCGCCAGATTCACCCCATCGATCTGCTTCGTGAGCGCCACGTGGGCGCCCGGATTGAAAATCGCGCTGCTGATGCCCACCGGCTGCTGTTGCCAGTGCCCGGTTCCGGCAACCGACGTGACCACCAGACGGCCGTCTTTATCGACCAGCAGGGCAGTCAGAATGCCTTTGGTCTGCTTCGCCATCGCGACCGGCGTCCCAGGCTTGAAAATGGTGTCGCTGATGCCGACCGGATGTTGCTGCCAATGCCCGGTTCCGGCCACGGAAGTGACCACCAGACGGCCGTCTTTATCCACCGCGAGCGCGGTCAGAATGCCATCGGTCTGCTTCGCCATCGCTACGGGAGTGCCCGGCAGGAAAATGGTGTCGCTGATGCCGACCGGATGCTGTTGCCAATGCCCGGTGCCGGCCACGGAGGTGACCACCAGATGGCCGTCTTTATCCACCGCAAGCGCGGTCAAAATGCCATCGGTCTGCTTCGCCATCGCGACCGGCGTGCCCGGCAGAAAGATGGTGTCGCTGATGCCGACGGGATGTTGCTGCCAATGCCCCGTTCCGGCTACCGAAGTGACTACCAGACGGCCATTTTTATCCACCGCGAGCGCGGTTAGAATGCCATCGGTCTGCTTTGCCATCGCTACGGGGGTGCCCGGCTTGAAAATGGTTTCGCTGATGCTGACCGGCAGTTTCCAGGCGCCCAGTCCGGCCACGGAAGCGACCACCAGGCGGCCGTCTTTATCCACCGCGAGCGCGGTCAGAATGCCATCGGTCTGCTTCGCCATCGCCACCGGCGCGCCTGGCGGGAAAATGGCGCTGCTGATGCCAACCGGAGTTTGCCAGATCCCCGCGCCGCCCACGGAGGCAACCACCAGACGGCCGTCCTTATCCACGGCCAGCGCGGTCAGGATTCCATCCGTCTGCTTTGCCATGGCGACCGGCGCACCCGGTGTGAAGATCGGCCCGCTGATGGGAACGAGGGGTTTCCAGTACTCCACGTCCACGACGGAGGTCATTTCGAGGATTCCGTTTCGGTCTACGGCCAGCCCGGTGAGGATATCGAGGGTATAGCCGCCGGCGGGGACGATCCTGTTGCTCAGCACGCGGCTCAGGGCATCAAACCAAACGGGCGCCATCTTGCCGTAGCCACTGGCGCTGGGGTGGACGACGGGTTCGCTGGCGACAAAGAAATCGCCGGGGAAGACGAGTATGTTTCCGAAATCGGCCACGGTCAGGCGGTCTCCGGCGGCGATGCGGGCAGCGGCCATTTTTTCGATGAGCCCGTTCAGTTCGGCGGTCCGCGCGAGCGCCAGCAGGGAACTGGGATTGGTGATTATTTTGGCGAGGACAACGGTGACGGTGGTGTGAGAGAAGGTTTCGTAGCGGTCGATCTCGTTGAGAAGTTCCGCGATTTCACCTGCGATCTGTTCTGGCCTTTCTCCGCGGATGATGTTGTTGGTGCCGGCGTGGAGCAGCACGATCTCGGGTGTGGCGGCCTGGAGCCACTCGAATACACCTTTATTGGTGGCCGGATCGTGGATCAGTTCACGGGCCGTATGTCCGCTATGACCCTCGTGGTCGGGATCGGGGATGTTTCCCACGGGTTTGGCCGAGCCGACGAAATCGACGGTCAGTCCGGCATGTGTGAGCAGCTGGAACAGAGGGCCACGATAGCCGCCCAGGTCTTTTTCATCGCCGAAACCTTCGGTGATCGAGTCCCCGAGGGGCATTATGCGTACTGCGCTGCTCATGTTTCGGCCTTTTTGTACTTATGAATCGACCCCTGCCGAAAGCGTTACCAGACGCGGCAGGAGTTCGCGCCGCGCACCATTGGCTGCCCGGCTTTGCACGAAAACGCGCTCTGAAATTCCGGCATATTCTGTACCACGCCGTTGGCCCGGAACTTATCGATGGGATGCGGATCGGTCTGCGCCTGCTGCCGCTGCGCTTCTTCCCGGTCGTTGGCGCACCAGGTCTGCGCCCATGCGAGGAAGAACCGCTGTGCCTGCGTGTAGCCATCTTTGGGAGGCAGTGTTTTCCCACCCAGATCATTCATGAGGGCGGCCCAGGCGATGCGCAGACCGCCGTTATCGGCGGTGTTCTCGCCCAGCGTCAGCTTGCCATTCATGTGGATTCCTCCTGGCAGCTCGAACGACGAGTACTCCTTCACGATGCACTCGGCGCGTTCGTCAAACGCCTTCGCGTCGGCGGGAGTCCACCAGTCTTCGAGATTGCCCTTAGCGTCAAACTGCCGGCCCTGATCGTCGAAGCCATGCGTCAGCTCATGGCCGATCACGGCTCCGATGGCGCCATAGTTGGTCGCATCGTCGGCCTGCTTGTCGAAGAAGGGCGGCTGCAGAATGCCGGCGGGGAAATTGATGTTGTTCATCTGCGGATCGTAGTAGGCGTTCACCGTAGGCGGCGTCATGCCCCATTCCAGCCGGTCTACGGGTTTGCCAATCTTCTGGATCTGGCGGTTGACCTCGAATTCATTGGCGCGCAGGGAATTGCCCATGGCGTCGCCGCGAACAATGGTGAGCGCCGAATAATCGCGCCATTTCTCGGGGTAACCGATCTTGTTGGTGATGGCGTGCAGCTTTTCCAGTGCCTTCACCTTCGTGGCGGGTGTCATCCAGGTGAGCTGCTGAATATCCTGCGCGAGTGAAGCTTCGAGCTTTTTCACCATGTCGAGGGTGCGCTGCTTGCCTTCCGCGCCGAAAGTCCGGTCCACATAAGCTTTGCCCAGAGCCTCGCCCAGATCGCCGTCGGTGGCAGTCACGCAGCGCTTCCAGCGCGGACGGCGCTCGGTGGCGCCGGTCAGAAATTTGCCGTAAAACGCGAAATTCTCAGCATCAAAGGCATCGGGAAGCAGCATGGCCTGGCTGTGCAGCATGTGCAGTTTGAAATAGAGCTTCCAGGTTTCTATCGGCTCGCTCTTGAGCAATACTTCCTGCCCCTTGAAGAAATCGGGTGTGGCCACGTTGAGGTCTTTCATGGGCGGGGTGCGCATGATGGCGAAGTAGCGGCTCCAGCTGAAGGAATCCGAAAGCGCTTCGAATTCCGAGAGAGTCATTTTGTGATAGACCTTCTCAGGATCGCGCCGCGTGGTGACATCGAGAGACACTTTGGCAAGCGCGGTTTCGAGCGACATCACGACGTCCGCCTGTTTCTGGGCCTGCTCCGGCGGCATGCCCATCAATTGCAGCAGCCGGACCAGATGCGCGACGTATTCCTTACGGGTTTCGACGGCCTTGGCGTCGTCGCGAAAGTAATAATCCTTTTCGGGAAGCCCCAGGCCGCCCTGATCCGCCTGCCCGATGACGGCGGTCGAATCCTTAAAATCCTGGCCGGAGCTGAAGTTGAAAAGGACATCGATGCCGATGCGGTGCAGATGCGCGACTTCCTCGGTGAGCCCGGCGGAGCCGTTCATGGCGTCGATGCGGTCGAATTCGGCTTTGAGCGCATTGAGACCTTTGGTCTCGATGGTCTTCACATCCATGCAGGAGGCGTAGTAGTCGCCGATTTTCTGGGTCTCGGCGGCGGGAACCGAGGCGGCCTTTTCGAGGATCTCGCGCAGGATGAGTTGATTGTTCTGTTGTAATTCGCTGAAGCGGCTCCAGCTGGCCTGATCTGAAGGGATGGGGTTGTTCTTCATCCACGTACCGCAGGCGTACTGGTAGAAGTCGTTGCAGGGGTCGGCTTTGCGGTCGATGGCGCCCAGATCGAAACCTGGGATTGCTTTCGGAGCGGGAACCGGGGCTGGATTTTGACCCAGAACTGAAGCGGTGACAATGACGCCGGTAAGCGCCAGGCGTGACAGGATCATAGACGCTATTTTGTCACGGGGTTGGCGGGGCGTGTTCGAGTTTCTGAATCCGGCCCAGCAGGGGGGAAGGCGCGGGATCGAAAGCGGCGGCCTGCTTCAGGTACTGAAGCATGGCTGGACCCTTGTCGTCCAGAGGGAGCTCCAGCTTGTGGCCGCGATGAAGAGCATACGCTTTGCCGTCTTCGATGAGCAGGCATCCGATCTTACTGATGTTGTCGTAGACGCGCGGCAGCCCTATATCGAGCATGATGAGCTTGCCATTGAGGCGTGGGGTGATGGCGGCTTCGGCATAACTGTGACCGAAAGCTTCGCGTTTTGCGCCGGTGTTTTCGAGTGTCGCATCGACGATGGTGTTCACCATTTTCGGGTCGCCCCTGGTCAGCCCGCGATACCAGAATGGCCCTTCCTGATCGGTGACGATGCCACCTTGCAGCTTGCCGGGATTGTTGAGTTCGTCGCGCACCCGCCGGTTCATTTCGTCCATCGACATGGCGACGTATTTGGCGCTGATCCCGGAGAAGACGAAGAGTGTGTCGTCGATGCGAATTTCGGTGTTCAGGCTGCGCAGCCAGCGGCCGTAATAGCCATCGGGCCCGAAGGCGGCGAGGTGCTCGAAATAGCCAAGCGGATGCTGCTTGTACCAGTCGTCTTTGTTTACTCCCGAGTTGGCCGCTTTGGCAAACTCGCGGTCGCGCAGCGCGCCGGAAGCCGGCGTGGTGAAGGCGGCATACTCGCCAGGGGAAACATATCGCAAATCGCCGTACAAGTTCATGACTTCGTGGTTGCCGAGCAGGCAGTGAACGTAGCCTCCGGCGGCCTGAGCCTGCCGCTGCAGTTTGATGAGCAGATCCATCACATCGCGTGAGCGGCCCCCACGGTCGAGGATGGCGCCAGTCTGCACGAGATGAGTTTTCCCGCCCGTCCAGTTCGTGGAATCGTCGATGATACCGGCGGATTTGAGGACGGTTACCAGCTGTTCATAGTCGCCGAGTACATCGCCTACTGCGACAACGCGCGCTACGCCGGTCCAGACCGATTGATCGGCGGGCTTGAAATCGGCTGCCATTTGCAGTGCCGCGGAACCGGTGGCCATTCTCGCTTCCGGGGTCTGCGGGGAGCGTTTCTCGGCAGCCGGCTGCGTATCGGCGGAGGCGAGGATAGCCGGAGGCGGCGGCGCGAGGCTGGTATCGACTTTTCCGGGATGCGCCTGGCGCCACTGATCGGCCAGCGTCACGGCCTGCGCGAGCTGCTTTTTGTTGAGTTTTTCCGTGGTGAACTTGATGAGGTCGGCGGCGCGCGGCTCGCCCAGTTCGCTGGCGATCAGGAAATACCGATGCGCCTGCGTGCGGTCGAGCGGGACGCCCTGCCCGTTGTAATAAAGGATGCCGATATTACAGAGCGCGGCGGAATTCCCCTGATCGGCGGCCTTCTGATACCACTTCAGAGCTTCGGCGTAATCCTGCTTTACGCCCTGGCCGATGTCGTACATGGCCCCGAGATTAAATTGCGCGATTGCGATGCCGGAATCCGCGGCTTTGCGATACCACTTTTCGGCCTCGGAGAAGTTCTGGAAGCCCCCGGGACCCTCGTCGTAAATGTTGCCGAGGCTGTTGGCGGCGTTGAGGTCGCCCTGCTGCGCCGCTTTGAGGAACCATTTGCTGGCTTCGGCTTCATCCTTCTTAACGCCCTGGCCGTTGCCGTAAAGGACCCCCAGGTTGTACTGAGCTTCGACGATTCCCTGTTCGGCGGCTTTTTGATAGAAATCGGCGGCTTTGGCGAAATCCTGCGGAACACCCTGACCGCGCGCGTACAGCAGGCCCATGTTGTATTGGGCGTGGGGCGCTCCCTGTTCGGCGAGCGGCTGCCACTCTTTCAGCGCTGTGGCGAAATCGCCGGCATTGTACGCTTTCAGACCAGCGTCAAAATCCGCTCGAACCTGCCAGGACGACAGGCCCGCCAGCAGCAGGATACAAGCTAAACGAGAAAGACACTTCGCAAACATGGCACTGAATGTGCAATTGAATCGCCATGGCTGAATCGCTGCCCTACTATCAGGGTCCCCGCCCGTTGCGGGTGGGAGGAGATTTCGAGATTGCCGACCCCCGTATCCGCGATGTGGAGGCGTTAGCGCGCTGGCTGGATTACGCCTTCGTACTACCGGGCGGATTTCGATTTGGCGCGGCCGGAATCATCGGTTTTATACCTGGAATTGGCGACATTATCGATGCGCTGATTTCTCTGTATATAATTTTCCGGGCGGTTCAAATGCGAGTGCCTCGTGTGGCGATCGCGAGAATGGCGGTAAATGTGGGGATTGAGGCTGTGGCTGGCGCCGTTCCCTTTATCGGCGATCTGTTCGATGTCGCATTCAAGGCGAATCTGCGGAATTACCGGATCTTGAAAAGCTATGTGGCGGAACCGGCGCGGCAGCGGGGGCGCGACTGGCTTTTTCTTATCGGGATGGGGCTGCTGCTGGTGATTATTGTGAGCCTGCCGGTGGTGATTTTAGTCGAGCTTATTCACCATCTCTGATTTGGGGGCGGCGCAATCGCTTTAATCCGGATCTTGATCCGGATCGAGAATACAGACGTCGCGAAGGTTGCGGTACTTCTCGGCGAAATCGAGCCCATATCCCACCACAAATTCATCGGGAATCCGGAAGCCCACATACGCAACATCCACGGGTCGAAGCCGGCGCTCCGGCTTATCGAGCAAGGCTGCCACACGTACCGATTTCGGGTTCCTCGTCTTGAGCAGCGCGGTCAGATAACTAAGGGTGACGCCACTGTCGATAATGTCCTCCACAATGAGCACGTCAGCGCCCTCGAGCGAGATATCGAGATCTTTGACGATCCGGACTTCGCCCGAGCTGGTGCGCTCTTTTCCGTAGCTTGAAATGCTCATGAAATCGATGTAAGCATCGCGCTCGATGGCGCGGGCCAGGTCCGCCAGAAAGAAACATGCGCCCTTGAGAATGCAAATCAGATAGAGAGTCCCCGCGGGGTAATCGGCCGTGATCTGCAAGCCGATTTCGCGGATGCGCGCCTGGATCTTCTCTTCGGAAAGCAGCGGTCTGAGAGCCATGTGTGGAGGTTTTATTGTATGCGCGCCGTCAGGCATCGAGCACATCGCGCAATTTGCTGCCAAGGCCATCCGCTGTAAACGGCTTCTGAAGCAGTTGTGTCTCTCCCCCGAAAACTCCATGCCCGGCCAGCATGTCGTCGGTGTATCCCGACATAAACAAGATCTTCAGGCGGGGATTTTTCTCTCTCAGCTTCTTCGCCAGATCGCCCCCGCTCATCTGAGGCATGATGACATCGGTGATCAGGACATCCACTTTCCCGGCGCGCTCTTCCCAGATCCGCAGGGCGGTGGCTCCGCACTCGGCCGGAATTACCGAGTACCCCAGGCGCGTCAGAACCGTCTGTGCGAGCAGCCGCACACCCGGCTCGTCTTCTACCAGCAGGATGGTCTCCCTGCCTTTGAGCGACGTGTTCGGCGCCGTTGGCGCTTCGGCCGCATCGGGAGTGGTGGACGGGAAACAGATGCGGAAGACGGTCCCTTCGCCTTCGGCGCTCTCCACCGCAATTGTGCCTTTCGACTGCGAAACGATGCCGTAAACAGTGGAAAGCCCCAGCCCCGTGCCCTTACCGAGCTCCTTGCGGGTAAAGAACGGGTCGAAAATCTGCCTCAGTACCTTCGCGTCCATCCCGATGCCGAAGTCGCGCACTTCGAGCTGAATAGCGAGTGCTTCTTCGCCCTCGCGCGCGAGAGGCTGCGGAAGGCGGCGGCAATCGAGCTCAAGAGAGCCACCGAGCGGCATCGCGTCCTTTGCATTGACCGCCAGATTCATCACGACTTGCTCGATCTGATGGACGTCCGCGCGAATCAGTAGTGGTTCATCGTTGCAGCGCACTGTCAGTTCCACGTGTTCGCCAATGACTCGTTGCAGCATCAGCTGCATGTTCCGAAGCAGACTTCCCAGATTCACGCACTTCTTCTCAACCGCCTGATGCCGGGTGAATGCCAGCAGCTGATTCGTCAGGCTGGACGCGCGCCGCGACGAATTGAGAATCTCCTGCAGGTAACCGATCATCTGCCCGGCGGAAATGCGTCCCGCGTCTTCGATAGCCATTTGACCGTAGCCGGAAATCACCGTAAGCAGGTTGTTGAAATCGTGTGCCACGCCGCCGGCCAGACGGCCCAGCGCATCCATTTTGCGCGACTGCGTGAGTTGCTCCTCCAGAATGCGCCGTTCCGTGATATCGATCCCCACGCCGCCCACAAACACGACCTGGCCCTTCTCGACGATCGGAAATTTATAGATCAGCCACGAGTGCTCTCCATCGCCGTGCGCCACCGGCTCTATGCACTCCATGGGGCGGCGCGTCTCTACCACTGCGGCGTCGTTGGTGCGATAACGGCCCGCATCCTCCGAGGTCCAGATCTCCTCATCGGTTCGCCCGATGATCTCTTCAGGACGCTTCTGGAACTGCGTCCATGCGGCTTCGTTGTAGTAGACGTACCGTCCGGCAAGATCCTTGATGAACGCGACACCCGGCAAGTGTTTCATGAACGCCGCGAAGCGCTGTTCACTCTTGCGCAGCGTTTCCTCCTGGATTTTGCGCTCCGTTATGTCCACGACGGTCGAGACAATCGACCCGCCCACCTCGCCGATCCTGGCATCCAGCATCCGGATATTCAGCAGACACCAGCACCGCCGGCCATCCTTCCGCCGGAAGCAGATCTCCATTTCTCTCAGCCGTCCCGGGCCCTCGACCATGGCGAGCATGCGGTCTCTGTCCCGCGGATCGCAGTAAAGCTGCTGGTCTCGCACGGCGAACAGGTCCTGGCGGGATTCGTAGCCCCACATGGTCAGGATGGCGTTATTACAGTCGATAATGCGCCCGTCGAAGGTGCAGTGGATAATCCCCGCCAGATTTTCGTGATAGATAAAGTCGCGAAGCTGATCGTCGGCTTCCAGCGCCAGTTGGCGCTCCCGGCGGATTGTTATGTCACGGAGGGTCAGAATAGCGCCAGTGACTGCGCCGCTCGCATCCCGCAGGGGGGCCGCCCCAGTTTCCACCCACAGCCGCGCGCCGCCCGTTGCGCGCAGCAGCATGAACTCTTCACAGTTCACCGCCTCGCCCGCGAAAGCACGCTCCAGGGGCAGACGATCGTGTGTTGCCAGCGCGCCGGTCGCGGGGTCGATCAGCCGGACCGCCCCGATGTCGCCCAGCGCCACAAATTCGGCGGCCGCTTTGTTGGTGAACAGAATGCGCCGATCTGCCCCGAAGACGAACAGACCGGAAGGAATCGCGTCAAGCAGGGCTCGCGATCCAGGCTCGAGGTCACCCGTAAAAAACGCTGGCGGCATATTAAGTGGCGACATGAGAAATCCCCTGAATTATAGCGGTATTGTGGTTTGTATAGTTACTCGAATTTGCGTTAAAAGATATGAATTTATAAAGAATATATGCGCAAAAATAGACCGCGAATGCACCTGCGCGGGAAAAGGCA
>JBDUBZ010000053.1:0-14345 GCA_040003745.1 Terriglobia bacterium | reverse complement strand
CTCGACCTTGTCGCCGTCCGATTCCCGTACCGAGACCACAATGATGGGCACATCCCAGCCGTTGCGGATAGCGCGGCAGGTTTCGAGCCCCCCCATTCCCGGCATATTCAGATCGAGCAGGATCAGGTCGACAGTCTGGTGCCGAAGCAGTTCCAGTGCTTCCTCGCCATTCTGCACGTCGAGCACTCGCGCGCCATGGGAAGCCAGACTGGTGCGCAGAACGCGGCGTATCTGTGGCTCATCGTCGATCAGCAGTATGGTCCGATTGTCTATCAATGGTCTCTCCCGTTAATTCGAGCGGCAATGAGAAGCGAAAAGCGGGGCCGTCAGGTTCATTATCGAGCCAGATGGTTCCACCGTGCGCCTCGGCGATCGCCTTGGCGATCGCTAATCCTAAGCCAGTCCCCTCCACACGCGAGCGATTGCTGGCCCCTCGATAAAATTTATCAAAGATCCGCTCCCGTTCGTCGGCGGGAATGCGGCCGCCTTCATTTTGGATCGTGAGAATGAGCCGTGTTTCCGACTCGGCCGCGGTCACATGGATGTGAGTGCCGGGCTGAGAATACTTCCAGGCGTTATCGATGACCTGCATCAGCATTTGTTCCAGAAGGAACCGATCGCCGATCACGGGGGGAAGATCTTCGGGAACGTCGACCGCGAGTTCGCGGCCCCCCAGGTAGCGCGTCACGCGCGCACTGACGTGAGCCACAATCGTGCTGAAGGAACAGCGCTCGAAGCGCGGATTGATCTGACGTGCTTCAATCCGGGCCAGATCAAGCGATTCGCGGATAAGCTGGTCGAGGCGGTCTGCCTCTTCGTCGATCACGGCAATCAGTTCCGCGCTCTGGGCCTGAGGCAGGTCGCGCGATCCGCGCAGCATCGACGCCGCGGCCTTGATCGAAGTGAGCGGCGTCTTGAAGTTGTGAGCGAGCGCGTTCAGGATGGTGGAGCGAAGTTCATCGCCCCGTTGAGCTGTTTCAATGCGCGCGCGGTCTTCGGCGTTGCGCGCGCGGTCGAGAACGAGCTTGATCAGGTTCACCAGAGCGTTACAGACTTCGGCGGAGGGCTGCACGCCGTGAAGCTCGAGGACGCTCTTTCCCGCTATCGGATTCAGCTCGTATGCGGTCGTCGGGCCGGCCGTATAGACTCCGGCTTCGAATGGCTGCTCTTCGCCTTCGAGTCGAAGTACGGCGCCACCCACTCCAAACAGTTCCACAATATTGCCGACGACATCGCGAGCCGATTCGGAGACCGTGCCGGCCGACAGCAGGACGCTTCCAAGCTTCTGCAGACGCTCCATCTCTTCGCGCCTCCGGATGGCCTCATGAGCTCGTTTCTGTGCGCGCACGGAGAGGCGGCTGCCGGTGAGAGCGGTAAACATCATCATGAGAAACGTGATGGCGCCAGCTCCGGTATTGATACGAAAGCTCCCGGCCCCCTCGATGAAATACCAGCTGAACGCCAGAGTCGCGGCAAGCGACGCAAGAACGGCGAGCAACCAGTCTCCCACGGCTGCGAAACCGAGAACCTCGAGCAACAGAGCCATGGCGGCGATGGATTTGTCCACGCCAAGCACGAAGAATCCCGCGGCCGTACCCCACGTCAGCGCTGCTGCGAGGCAAAGCCCGGTAACGGTTCTGAACAGGCGTTTCATGCCGGTGCTTCTATTTAACAGCAGACCCGGAAGCGGTGCAGGGCGGCGGTACCATTAAGTCAGGAATATGACCCGCCGGAAGGTCCTTGCCGCCTGTGGCGCATTTGTGGCATCTGGAAGCGGCCTGCGCGCTCAGCAGACGGGATCCCCGGCTGTGTTCGGCCGGTCCGCGCCAAAGCGGACGACGCCGATGCTTTGCGGCTTTTCCGGGAATCTGGCGAAGATCAAATACCCCGAACTTGGCGCGATTGCCCAGCTGATCGGCTATGAAGGCATCGATCTGACGGTCCAGATCGGCGGTCATGTGGACCCGCGAATTACCAATGTCGATCTCATCCGCGCGTTTGAGAGTATCCGGGGCGCGGGCCTCGAGGTTCCGATGATCACCACCGATATCACGATGGCGACCGAGCGAACTACTTATGCGGTGCTCTATCTGACGGGGCATTCCCAGATACCTTTGTTTCGTCTCGGGCTGTGGACCGATGAGCTGGGTGCGGGCCACCAGCAGAGGCTGCCTGAGGTGCGCCGGGATGTGGCACAGATTGTGAACGTGGCTCGCCAATGCGAGATCTCGGCGATGTTTCCGAACCGGGCGGGATTTGTGGGTGAATCCATCCCGGATATAGAAACGATCATAGGCGATCTGGATCCGAAGGCGATTGGAATCTATTTCGATCCAGCCGAGGCCGGGGACAAGTGGGAGGCGGCCCTGCGGCTCGCGATTCCCCGTCTGAAGGCGATTTCGCTCCAGGACTACGTGTGGGATAAGTCAGGCGGCGAGGCAAGAATGAAGAAGTGTCCCCTGGGTGATGGCATGGTGGACTGGCAGAAGTTTTTCGCGATCGCCGCCGAGGCGCACTTTACCGGGCCCATTTCGATTCATATGGAATATCACCCCGTGGATGAGCCGGGCTCGATGGCGAAGGATCTGGAATTCGTTCGCAAACATGTAGCCAGTGCCTGGACGCAAAGCTAAGCATCACTTCGCAGGCTTTAGTTCGACGTCACTTGCGACGAGAAGATCTGCATTGTGATCGCGAATTTCAATAGCGTACCGGCTGCCTTCGGCGTTCTTTCCTTCCACGTAGAACTCGGTATCGACGGTCAACTCCCGCCGCCACCGCAGGCGCAGGCTCAGGGGCTCGGCCGGGCCGGCGAGTTCGATTGCTTTGGAGAGGGAGACACCCAGCGAGAAAACGCCCATGGGATGAGCGCGCCGGCCCAGCGGCTCCGCATTTCCTGCGATGGGGCTGGCGAGCAGACGGAGCAGATCCGTCGAACCGAAGCGCATTCGGAAAAGCGGTGCGCGGACGGGTTCCACAGGATCGGTGAACGTAATGTTGTCAAACAGCGTGGCCACGCGAGCTGTCGCCGCGCGCTTGAGTAAGACTTGAACTCTGAGATCGGCCGGCCGGTTGGTCATAACCACGGTCACGGCTGGACGGCCGGCATCGGTGAAATTGTCTTCCTCGGCAAGAAGTTCCCGGTCGGCGATTACGCGCAAGCGCTCGATATCGCCGGGTTCAAACGCCGGCGGCGCAAGGATGGCTACTGCCGCCGGATGCCGGTCATCGACCCGAATGCCCTGGCCCAGCAGCCGAACGCCATACTCGTAAATGCCCTGAGCGGGATCGCCGCCGCATAAGACAGCAGCGACCGATGCCTCGAGTTTCGGCGTGTAGTAGTCGATGAACTCCAGAAGCGCCTCACTGGCGGTGGCAAATTCCACTTGCGGATATTCGTTCTTTACCCATCGCAGGTGGTCGTTCAGCCCGGAGAAGCTTCCGCCGTCGAGACCCCGGAACGGATCGGGCGTTCCCCGCATGAACATGGCATGCGTGAGTACGGTGATCAGATGTACGCCTGGCCCCGATGCAGGCTCCATCGCAGCGGCGAACCATTGGTTGTCGGCGGCAGCGTCTGTGAAATCGGTCTCGCGGGTAACGGCGAACTGAACAAGCCGGGCTCCATTCAGGTTCTCGACCTCGCGCATCCGGTCCTGCGGTTCGCACCAGTAGGACAGACGGGAACGCGGCGGCAGGCCATCGACGAAGCGCGCGTCTGAGTTCCCGCGGAGGCCGTTGGCCGCATAAGCTGCCGTGCTGACCGATTGATCTTCGGCTGTCACACCGAAATCGAAGCCACCGGTGCGCGCAACCATGGGAAACCGGCGATTGATCTGCATGCGCGCCAGATACGCCAGGCACTTGCGGAGAGAGCCCGCCTTCGAATCGGTATCGCTCAGGTCGCCCAGTTGTTTGACATAGGAAATTCCGCGCGACGATCCATCCCAATCGTGATAGCGATGCCGTGGATTCGTGACGGGGTCGTAGTAGTCACTGGGCAGAATGCCATCGGTCGCTGGGTCGTAGATAAGCCGCGGCTGCGGCGGATGCCGCGAATCCGGTTCGTAGTCGAAGTGGATGTGCGGCGCATATTCATGAACGGCGCTTCCACGGCGGATACTCCGATCCATCTCCGCCGCAATCCGAGGCCATTCGCCTGTTGTGGACCTGGTGCATGCCCAGTCGGCCGCGAAGCGCTGCGGGACGCACCAGAAGTGCGTCCAGCGCGCTCCATACCGTTCCGCGATTTCGTTCATGCGGTCGGGTTTGACAATCATCTGGATCCGATAGTCTTCCGGATCCATGAAATTGTTCGCATTTCCGAGTACCGACGCGGCTCCATAGGCACCGGTGAGCGGGCCGCCGTCGAAAGTCTCGCAATCTTCGCTGAGAATATAGAAGACGCGGCGCGGCCGTGGGTCGGGAACGGCGATGCGGAAGGTATAACTTTCCTCCGTGCTTCCCGATTTCGCGGTGATCGCGGCGGGCCATGGCCGACCCAGATTCACTTCGTCGGGGCGGTCCGCGCGGAGAATCCATTTGACCGTTGCCGACGATTGCGGCTGCACTGAGACCTGAATGGGATCCGCGCCGCCATCGAGACTCAGCCCCGCACCGGGAGGCAATTTCAGCGCGACGGTAATGGATTGAGGAGTCGATTCTCCGTTGAAAACTTCGACGACGATCGTTCTCTGCGCACCGAGCGGAAATTGAGAAGGAGCGTTGACGGATGCGATGAGGCGGTAACCCGGGAGGCGCGGTCTCTCCCCGGGCAGGCGCGGCGCAGGTGTGAGCAGCGACGTTACGAGGGGCTTTCCATCGCGCACGGCCCTGAGACGCAGCACCCCGCTCAACAGGTGGTTTCCACGCGCTGTGCGGCAGGAAATGGCGAAGCACGCGAGACCAGGATCTAAGGCTGTCAACGTTGCTTCGGCGAGCAGGACGTCTTCTGTTGCCGCAGGCCCCTCCCAGGTGAGACTTACGTCGAAGCCCGTCCAGAAGACTCCGCCGGCTTGCGCGGGTGCGATCACGGCGTAAGCGGCAGTAGCGGCGAGCCCAAACGGGACGGTGTACCGGGAATGATAACCAAACCCCAGTGAGTGTTCAGTCCCGAGTATTTCCGTTTCCAGCAGCTGCATCAAGCCGGGATCGAGGCGAGCCAGAGCTCGGTCTCCCGTTGAGACCGCTCCGGGTCGCTTTCGCGCGACCGAATGGATGGCCGCACAGGGAATCTGGAATTCGGTGGGTTCGACCAAGATTTTTCGGCGCTTAGTTCTTCCGGATCGACAACTTTCCGCGATCTGTGGTCAGGGTCAGTTTGGGTCCGGAGCCACTGCGCCCCCTGATGGTGCCTGAATTCTTTTCCGTCCTGACCTCAAGCGGGTCGCCGAACTCGTTTTCGATCTCTCCATGATTGGTGCGGCCCTCGATTTCAAACTCGGCGTTCGCAGGCACCCTCAGGGTGATGTCCCCCGTGTGCGAGCGCACGTCCATCTTCGGCAGCGGCACCTTTGTCTGGGTCAGCTGAATGTCGCCGTGCTCGATGGTCAGTTCCAGAGAGTTGGTGATATCGGTCGCCTGAACATCGCGCGAAGAAGTTTCAAAACGCACCGGACCGATGACGTTATTCAGTTTGGCTTCGCTCAGATCGATGGTCACATCGCCCGGTATCTGCTCGGCGCGAAAGTCGGTCCTCGACGATTGAAAGTGCAAGGGCTTCGACAGGCTGCGAAATTCCATCGTGCCCGAATAATCGCCGTTGATGGTGACCTGGCCCTGGGTGTTTTCCACCTGGACATCCCGGCCCCGCCCCTGTAAATCGAGGTTGCCTTTCAGCTCGGTCACGTGAACGAGGCTGGTATGGGAGGATTCGATCTTCACATCTTTCCCGATGCGGTTCAGGCGGACGTCGCCATGGCCGCTGTTCACATCGACGGCGCCATCGATATCCTCGATCGTAAGATCGCCGGAGCGCCCGCGTGCCTCCACGTTGAGGCCCCTCGGGATTGTGATGTCGAGGTCGGTATTGACCGACAGCATGCGCATGCTGCGCGGTTCTTCGGCTCTGACGACGAGCAGATCCCCCTGGCGCTCAATGTGAATCTGACTCTGCGAGTTGGCGGCATCGGCATCGGTGCGGTTAAAGGCGCGAACCGTTTTGCGGCCCGTGACTTTGATGCCGGCGCCATCTTCCCCTTTGAGAGAGAGATTGCCATGCAGATTGTCGAGCACCACACGGGTAACGCCCTCGGTGGAGTTTGTGGCGTTCACGTCATAAGGGTAGTCGGTACCCAGAATGGAGACACCACCGGCATCGAGCCTGCCGATGCGCATTCCATTGCGCGATCCCCAGAAGGAAAACATGGCGAATACGAGGATCCAGATCAATCCGGTTCCGGCGAGCGGGCGCGGCGGAGGCACGGAGCCCCGGCTTACATGAAAGAAAACTTCGACCAGCCCCAGGACCCCGATGAAGATCAGCAGGAAAGGCCAGTAGTCCGACAACAGTGTCCAGAAGGGAATGTCACGCCAGATGTTGTTGAGAAGAAAGACGACGCCGATCAGGACGAGCAGGATGGGGCCGGTAATGGAGCGGGGCCTCACAATTGCGCCCCCGGGGCCGATGGCGGGGGGGAAGGCGGTGGATAGTAATCCCGTCGGCGGCTCCGGCCTCCCAATAGTTTCAGAACACCAATTACGATCAGGAGCACAGGCCACGTCTGGCCGAAACGAAAATCCGTGTAGCGGTCTATGGCGAAGAGAACGCCGACGGTAATCAAAATTACGGGACCGGTAATGGCCCGCATCAGAATCTGCCCCTGGTCGTTCATTGCGGCGCTCCACCATTCAGAGAACCGGAATTATCCACCGTCCGCGACCGATCCCGATCGGCGGGATTCAGGCGCACGTAGAGCAGATACACTCCAGCTCCGATAAGCAGTAGCGGCCAATAGCGCTCCAGTTGTTCCATGCGGATGATATCCGTCGTGTTCAGCAACAGGATGAAGCCGAGGCCGATGAGCAGGATCGCGCTGGAGGGAAACCTTCCATGAGACTGCCGGGTTTCGAAAAGGCTCGAGAACTCTTCGACGCGAAGGCCGTAGCGGCGCTGGCGGGCGGTGTGGAAGGCTTCAAAAGCCTGATAAATCACCCATACGCCGATCATGATGCCCAGCATCGCCTGCAGGCCCTCGCTGCGGGCGCTCGTGATCATGGTAATCAGCAGGCCGAAGACGACGGCGTGGATCAGCCCTTTGGCGTACTGGCCGTTATAGATCGCGCCTACGCCCGGGGCAAAGCCGAGAATCAAAGCCAGCGACGGATGCACATCGGGGTTCGGCACCGCAGCCGGGTGGGGAGCGTTGTAAGGCGAGGCGGGCGCAGTGTAAGGAGGCGGGGGCGGCGCCGCGTAGACCGGCAGATGTTCCTGGCAGTATACGGTACCAAGCGCCGGCCGCTGGCATGCAACACACATCGGCTTGCCGCATTCGCGGCAGAACGCCGCTGCGGGTGTTTCTGGATGATCGGCGCAGTTCATCGTTTTTTCTCCTGTTGTTTTGGTTCGGCCTGCCTGGATTCCATGCCGGCCGGTTCACCGCTAGCGGGGAGCCGGCGGCTGTTGGCGCGCGCTTCGGCGGCCATCTCTTCCGATTGGCTCTGCTGCACCTTCCATTCGTTCAGCTGGCTCCTGATTTCGTAGACAAGGCGCATACTTTCGTAACCCTTAACAGTCCTGTCCCAGAGCCGGTGAGTGCGGACGTCGAGCGACGACCATAAACGGACGGGATCGAGATCGGCCGCCGTCATGGTGGTCTTCGGGCCGCCCGCGCAACGGCTCAGCATGGTGACGGAAATCATAGTCATCATGGCGCCCATCACGAAGCGCGGCTTAAGGACCGGAGCGAAAAGACGATTGATCCAGCCCCGGATGCCCGTGGCCCGGAGTTTGAGATCCCAGCCCGAGTTGGTGGCATGCAGGATTTTGGCGATCAGGACCGGCGGCGGTTCCACATCGCCTGCGATCCCGATGAATTCGAGCGCGCCCCTGGCGTCCGCGGCCAGCGCAGCGCAGTTGGCGCAGGAATCGAGATGAAGCTCGAACGAACTTCGATCCGCGGCTCTCGCGGGAGAGTCGAGTTCGCCATCCAGATAATCGGCGAGGAGGATCTCGAATTGTTCGCAACCAGGCATTTCTTAACTGCTCTTTACTTCAAACCGCCGTCTTGTGCCGCTTCAGAAGCCTGCCCAGTTCCGCACGGCCACGATTCAGCCGCGATTTTACCGTGCCCTCGGGGATGCTCAATACGTTCGCTATCTCCCGGTATTCCATTTCCTGCAAATCTCTCAATATGATGGTTTCCCGCAACTCGGGCGAGAGTTTGGCCAGGGCGCCCTGCAGCAGCTCGCTCGCTTCGCGCCCGGCGAGCGCGCGGTCCGGGCGGCTGGTCGAGACAAAGCCCTCTTCCATGCGCGGCAACTGTTCATCAATCGAATCGGTCACACGCTCATACCTCGAACGGCGATAGTGATCGATCAACAGGTTACGGGTGATGCGCGTCAGCCAGGTGGCGAAGGAGCCCTCGGTCGAACGGAAGCCGTGAAGCGCGCGAAAAACGCGCATGAAAACTTCCTGAGTCAGATCCTGGGCTTCCGAATCCCGGCTCGTGAAGCGGTAGCAGATGCCATAAACACGCCGGGTATGCTGGCGGACCAGGTCTTCCCAGGCGGTATTCTCCCCGCTCAGGCACCGCTCGACAAGTGTGCTGTCCTGATCCAAGCTCTTCGTTATGGTACCCGGCCAGGCGGCGCTTAGTTGCGTCCATACCGCCGATGCCGTTCCTGATGCCATGATCGCCTCGATGCTTTGTCGATTCGGGCTTCCCGATCCGGGTTTGCCGTTATCGATTTTCGCTTCCCGTTATAAGGAACGAGGCTATCCCATAATAGGTTCATTCTTTCGCCGAATGGAGACCGGGTTGCCCGGCAGGCTGCCCGATTCCCCGGCCGCCTGTTATGCTGGCGGTCTGGAACCGACTACGTGACCTGCCCATTTTGCGGCCATATCGAAGACCGGGTCATCGATTCGCGCGAAAGCAAAGAGGGCGATTCAATTCGCCGGCGGCGGCAGTGTATCCAGTGCGAAAAGCGCTTTACGACCTATGAACGGATCGACGAAGTCCCGTATATGGTCATCAAAAAAGATGGCCGACGCGAGAAATTTGACCGCCAGAAAGTTCTGGGCGGGCTGCTGAAGGCGTGCGAGAAGCGGCCGATCAGCATGGTGGCGCTTTCGGATCTGGTCAACCAGGTGGAAGCGCGGGTGACCGATTCGCCGGACCGCGAGATCACGACCATTGAGATTGGCGAATACCTGATGGACACCATTAAGGCCATCGACAAGATCGCTTATGTGCGGTTTGCGTCGGTTTACCGGGATTTTCAGGATGAGCAGGCATTCCTCAATGAATTGAAGAGTTTAACGCGGAATATGCCGGGTCCTCCCGTTAAGGGACGCGGGACTCCGGAGACGTGAACCGTCTTGAAGAGCTGAGGAAGCGTCACGCCGCAGCCGATGAAGGTGGGGGTGCGGAGCGGCGTGAGCGCCGGCATCGGGAAGGCAGACTATCGGCCCGGGAGCGCGTGGAACTGCTGCTCGACGAGGGCACTTTCGAGGAATTCGACAAGCTGGTGCAGCACCGCTGCCGCGATTTCAGCATGGATGCCCAGGTGATTCCCGGCGACGGAGTTATCACCGGTCATGGCTACATCGATGGCCGGCCCGCATACGTTTTCGCCCAGGATTTTACGGTTTTCGGCGGCTCGCTTTCTGAAACCAACGCCCGCAAAATCTGCAAGGTGATGGATCTCGCGATGAAGGTGGGCGTGCCGGTGATCGGGCTGAACGATTCGGGCGGAGCGCGCATTCAGGAAGGCGTGGTTTCGCTCGGCGGGTACGCGGATATTTTTCTACGGAATACGCTGGCGAGCGGAGTGGTGCCCCAGATTTCCGCCATCATGGGGCCGTGCGCGGGCGGCGCGGTTTATTCGCCGGCCATTACCGATTTCACGTTTATGGTGGCGAAGAGCAGCTACATGTTCGTCACGGGTCCGGACGTGATCAAGACGGTGACACATGAGGACGTCACGATGGAGGAACTCGGCGGGTCGACCACCCACAATTCCGTCAGCGGCGTGGGCCACTTCATGGCACATGACGACGCCGATTGTCTGCGGATGATTCGGGAGCTGATGAGCTTTCTGCCGCTGAATAACCGGGAAGATCCGCCGCGGCGGGCTTCGGAAGATCCCATTGACCGGGCCGATGCGGAGCTCGACAGGATTGTGCCCGTGGAATCGAACCAGCCTTATGAGATCCGGGACGTGATTCGGCGGGTGGCCGACGACGGTTTTTTCTTCGAAGTTCATGAGCATTTCGCGCGGAATATCGTCGTCGGATTCGCGCGGCTGGATGGGCGGCCGGTAGGAATTGTGGCGAATCAGCCCGCGTTTCTGGCTGGCTGTCTCGACATTCATTCGTCAGTGAAGGCGGCGCGTTTCGTGCGCTTCTGCGACGCTTTTAATATCCCGATTTTGACGTTTGTGGACGTGCCGGGATTCCTGCCGGGAACCGAGCAGGAATTTGGTGGAGTGATCCGCCATGGGGCTAAATTGCTCTACGCCTATGCCGAAGCCACGGTGCCCAGGATCACGGTGATTACGCGCAAAGCTTATGGCGGCGCTTATTGCGTGATGGGATCGAAGCATATCCGCACCGACGTGAATCTTGCCTGGCCTTCCGCCGAGATTGCGGTCATGGGCGCGGAAGGGGCGGTCAATATCGTGTACCGGCGGGAGCTGGCTGGTGGGGATGCGGAGAGCCGGCGGCAAAAAGTGGATGAGTTCAACGAACGTTTTGCGAGCCCATTCGTGGCGGCCGAGCACGGTTATATCGACGACGTGATTGAGCCGCGCGAGACGCGATTGCGGCTGATCCGGGCGCTGCGGATGCTCGAGAACAAGGTCGACGCCATGCCGCGCAAGAAGCATGGGAATATTCCGCTCTGAAACAGGACTCGCAGGCGGATCATGGCGGTCACCGGAACTGACCGCCATATACGGCCTTCGCCAGGATGGGAACCTCTTCGGCCCGATGCAGTCCGACCCCGGCGCGAGCTAGGCCGAGGGCGCGGGAACCGGCGGCAGGACCCGCTCGCCCAGGGTGAATTTCAGAGCTTCAATGCCGAGGCCCGTGGCGCTTGAGATCTCGAAAAAGGGCAGGTTTCGGGCCTCGGCCAGACGCCGCAGGGCTGCGACCTTGTCTGGATCCTGAGCTACGTCCATTTTGCTGGCTATCACGAGCATGGGCTTTTTTGCCAGTTCCGCGTCGAAGCTTTCGAGCTCAGTCATGATGGCCTCGAAATCGTGCTCGGGGTCGCGGCCGGTTTCCGACATGTCGACCAGGTGGACGAGCAATTTGGTCCGCTCCACGTGTTTAAGAAACTGGATGCCGAGGCCTTTGCCTTCGTGGGCACCCTCGATCAGACCGGGGATATCGGCGACTACGTAGGAACGCAGGTCGGGCATCTGGACCACGCCCAGGTTCGGTTCGAGCGTGGTGAACGGATAGTCTGCAATCTTCGGGCGCGCCGCCGAAATGCGCGAAATCAGCGTGGATTTTCCGGCATTCGGATAGCCGACCAGACCGACATCGGCGAGAAGGCGAAGTTCCAGCCGCAGCTTGCGAAATTCTCCGGGTTTGCCGTCTTCGTGTTCGGTGGGCGTCTGGTGGGTGGCGGAGGTGAAGCGGGCATTGCCGCGACCTCCGCGGCCAGCCTTGGCGGCCAGCCAGGTTTCGCCATCCTGGGCAAAATCGTGGAGCAGTTCGCCTGTTTCGTCGTCGTAGACCGTGGTGCCGACCGGAACCTGAATGTCGATACTCTCGCCTTCATGACCCGTCCGGTTACTGCCTTCCCCGTGCCGTCCGCGCTGGGCGGTGTATTCGGGATTGAAGCGAAAATGGAGCAGAGTATTGCGGTGAATGGTGGCGATCATCGTGATGTCGCCACCGCGCCCGCCATCGCCGCCACTGGGGCCGCCACGCGGGACGTACTTTTCGCGGCGGAAGGCGAGGCAGCCATTGCCTCCATCGCCCGCCTTTACGGTGATTCGAACTTCATCAACTAACATGAAAAAAACCGCCGTGCTTCAAGCATGAAAAAAGCCGCCGTACTTCAACCGAAGGCTGAAGAACAGCGGCCGGACTCCTTTTTAAGTCTGGATCTGAGAAGGCTTTTGGGTCTGTACTGAAGCGTCAGGCGTTTTTGACGCTGACGTACTTGCCCATGCGACCGCGGTCTCTGAACTCCACCACTCCCGTGATGGTTGCAAAGAGCGTATCGTCTTTGCCCCAGCCAACATTCTCGCCCGGCTTAATCTTCGTGCCGCGCTGGCGCACAATGATGGAACCGCTCGGAATCAGCTGACCGCCGAAAACCTTGATGCCGAGCCGCTGCGCGTTGGAATCGCGCCCGTTTTTGGAACTGCCTAAACCTTTTTTATGTGCCATGACAAAATTTTCCGCGTGCCCTTATCAGGCAACGATGTCGCGGATACGAACCTCCGTGTAATCCTGCCGGTGACCCTGGGTGCGCTTGTACTGCTTTTTGCGCTTAAACTTGAAGACCAGAATTTTATCGCCGCGATCATGTCCGGCAATGGTCGCATTCACATGCGCTTCACCCAGATGGTCGCCAGCCTTCAGCTCACCGCCATCCTGAAACAAAGCTACTACTTTGCCGAGGGCGATCTCCGCGCCCGGCTCTCCGGTTAACCTGGGGACGCGGAGCACATCGCCGGGGGCGACGCGGAATTGTTTCCCGCCCGTTTCGATAATTGCATGCATGGGATTCTTTAGATAACCTCTTTGGAAGCACGAACGCAGGAATTCAGCGTTCTGGCTGGCGCCAAAACCCTAATTTTAATACAAACGTGTCGTAAAAAACAATCTCTTCCTCACCCGGCGCTCGGCGAATGTGCTGATTTCCGCGATATCACTGGTGGTTCATCCGCAGGAAACCGTTGTACATGCGTTTCGCGCGATCATTCTGGGCTTCGTCCGACTTGTTCCGGGCTTGCTCGAAGAAACGGCGGGAGAGCGGGAGTCTAAGTTTTTTTGTCTGCGGCGATTTTGCGTTCCACGGCGGCCATCAGCCGGGAATGCACTTCATCGGGAATGGCGCAGGCGGCGTTCATGCCCTTGTAAACCGAGATCGTCTTCTTCGTGGTATCGCAGATGACCCAGCAATTCGGGCACTCGCTGAGGTGCCGCTCGAGTTTGACGCGGATTTCCTCTTTGGTGGTTTCATCCAGAAAATCACTGAGCTCGGCGAGAAAGTCTTTACATGTAAGCAAAGGCGTCATCTCCTTTGCGCTTAAAGAAACGCGTAAGCGTGTCGCGTAACTGCAGACGGGCGCGCAGCAGCCGGCTCTTCACGGCGGGCACGGTCAGTTCCAGCGCCTCGGCCGTCTCTTCGGTGGAAAGCCCATCGACATCGCGCAGCGTGAAGACGGTGCGGTAAATGGGGGCCAGTCCGTCGATGGCGTCGGTCAGAATCGTATTCAGCTCTTCGCGCGAATAGCGCTCTTCGGGGTCGGGATCCCATGCCGCGATTTCACGTGTGATTGTATCTTCACCCGTGTCGATCTGCTCATCGAGCGACACAGAGCGGTCGCTCTTACGCTTGCGCAGCTTCATCAGCGCCTGATTGACCGCGATGCGCACAACCCAGGTGTAAAACTTGGAATTGCCCTGGAACTGATCCAGATGCTCGTAGGCCTTCAGGAAAGATTCCTGCAGAACGTCTTCGGCATCTTCGCGGTTCTGGGTAATGTTCATCGCAAGACGGAAGATCTTGCCTTCGTATTGACGGATCAGCGCTGAAAACGCGGAGCCGTCGCCCCCGCGAGCGCGGTTTACAAGTTCGAGTTCGGCGCGCGCCTCCTCTGTGAGTTCCTGCGCCGGAGCTAATGAGACACTTTCCGAGGCCATTTTGCGCGATTGCCTATTGTCCCACGCGAACCCGGGAGAATAGCCGCTGCCCGGCCCCGGGCCTGCCGCTTGAAGCACCATACCCCCGTTTTGATGTAGGGATTGACCCAAAGATTCAGTTATTAGCCTGATGCGAGCGGGCCTCGGCGGCGGAAAGCTCCCGGACTGGCCGTTCTGAATCCGGAGCTTAATCGCGGCGGGTTTTGGCCGTCACGACGGGTTTTGTTTCGGGGAGTTGGCTTTGGTCCCAGCTTTTGAGGATGCGCAGAATGTACTGGCGGGTTTCACGGTAAGG
>JBDUBZ010000052.1:0-14360 GCA_040003745.1 Terriglobia bacterium | reverse complement strand
CGCGGTGAGAGACAGCAGCTGCAGAATGTGATTCGGAATCATATCCCGCAGGCAGCCGGCGTGGTCATAGTAGCCCCCGCGCCGCTCTACACCAAGCGTTTCGGACACCGTGATCTGGACATGATCGATGTAGCGCCGGTTCCACACGGGCTCGAAAATGCCGTTGGAAAACCGAAAAATCAGGATATTCTGAACGGTTTCCTTACCGAGGTAGTGGTCGATCCGATAGATCTGGGTCTCGTTGAGAATTTGCAGGATGTCACGATTAAGCGCCTTCGCCGAATCGAGGTCGGACCCGAACGGCTTCTCGATCACCACCCGCCGCCAGTGGCCGTTATCTTCCTTGGTGAGCCCCTGCTCGCCGATCTGCCGGATGATCTCGGCGAAGAACTGCGCCAGCGTCGCGAGGTAGAAAAGAACGTTACCGGTGTGGTGTTCCTCCTGCAGGTGCGTCAGGCGGTCTTTCAGCGTCACATAGTCGGCCGGATTCTTGAAATCGCCGCGGACGAAGTACGAGGCATCGGCAAGGCGATCGCAAAGCGCGCAGTCGGCCGGCGCGCCCGCATACTCGTGAAGGCTGGCCCGCACGCGCTTACGAAACTCGTCTTCGGAGATGTCGTCGATGGCAAATCCAAGGATGGCGAAGTCGTCTGGCAGCAGTTTGTTGCGCGCGAGGTTATAGAGCGCGGGCAGCAGCTTGCGCGTGGTCAGATCGCCCGACGCGCCAAAAATCACCATGATGCAGCGGTCCGCTACCCGTCCTGGATCTTCGCTCACCACCGCCGGACTCACGAGGGCTGGATTATCCACCGGATGCCCTCTCCACGTGACCGCCAAACTGCTTGCGCATGGCCGACAGCATCTTCTCGGTAAACGTATGGTCTTTGCGCGACCGGAATCTCACGTAGAGCGCCATGGTCAGGACTTCGGCCGGCACAGCCTCCTCGAGCGCCGCGGTGATAGTCCAGCGGCCCTCGCCGGAATCCTGTACGAAGCCGGTGTACCCCTCGAGGTTCGGATCCTCAGCGAGCGCAATGGCGCTGAGGTCAAGCAGCCAGGAACTGACTACGCTGCCGCGCCTCCAAAGCTCCGCAATCTCGCCCATATTGAGGTCGTAGCGAATGTTCTCCGGCAGATCCTTCGACACGGCGTTTTTCATGATGTCAAAGCCTTCGCCATAGGCCTGCATGAGACCGTATTCGATGCCGTTATGCACCATTTTGACGAAATGCCCGGCACCTGAAGGACCGCAATACAGATAGCCTTCGTGAGCCGTTCGCCCTTCATTGCTTCGACCAGGGGTCGCCTCGATTGTGCCTTTGCCCGGGGCCAGAGTCCTGAAGATCGGCTCCAGATGGTCGAACGTTTCCTTCTCCGCGCCGACCATGAGGCAGTAGCCGCGATCCAGACCCCATACGCCGCCGCTGGTTCCCACATCCACATAGTGAATCTGTTTCGGCCGCAGGGCCTCGGAACGGCGTACATCGTCTTTAAAATACGAATTGCCGCCGTCGATCAGAATGTCGCCCGGCTCGAACAGGTCCGCAAGCTTCGCGACCATCGATTCCGTCGCTTCGCCCGAGGGGACCATCAGCCAGACCGTACGAGGCTTCTCAAGCAGCGCCACAAAGCCGGCAACTGTGGCGGAGCCCTGCATGCCCTCTTTCTTCAGCTCTTCGATTTTCGCCGCATCGAGATCGAACGCGACCACCTGGTGGCCGCCCCTCTGCAGCCGGCGCGCCATGTTTGCGCCCATGCGGCCGAGTCCCACCATGCCGAGTTGCATCGTTTATGACTCCTTATCGCGATCGCAGAATTCTTCTTCCATGCGGTGAATTTTGCCGATGCGCCGCACGTGCCGCTCCTCGCCGGTGAAGCGAGCCGCCACGAAAGCTGTGGCCAGTTCGAGCGCGACCTGCAAGCCGATGACCCGGCCGCCCAGCACCAGCACATTCATATCGTCGTGTTCCACGCCCTGATGGGCGGAGTAGAAATCGTGGCAAAGCCCGGCGCGGATGCCGTAGATCTTGTTCGCCGCCACAACCGCGCCTACACCCGAGCCGCAGACCAGGATGCCGCGTTCAGCCGTGCCGTCGAGAACGG
The DNA here is from genome assembly GCA_040003745.1 of Terriglobia bacterium. Lineage (GTDB taxonomy): Bacteria > Acidobacteriota > Terriglobia > Bryobacterales > Bryobacteraceae > BOG-234. Next base: position 12,257 of record JBDUBZ010000052.1, on the reverse strand, counting down.
CGGCGCCCACCTTTTTGGCGTAATCCGGGTAATCGACCGCATCGGTGGTGTACGTTCCCACATCGACGACTTCGTGCCCCAAACCTTTCAGATGGCCGAAGATGAAATTCTTGAGATCAAGTCCTGCGTGATCGGAGCCAAGTACGAGTTTCATGGGATGAGTTTCGGGGCCGTGGCCCTTCCATCAGCATCGCAAACCAGCGCCCGCGGCGATGTGAGCCCAAGTACATCCTCCGTTGCAACCAATCGGGCGGCCCGTTATGACTTGTGACAATGCAGTCAGCAGGACGAGAAAACGTGAAAATATCGAAGCGAATCGTAGCCATTAGATTGATTGCCGGCCTTGGCGCGGTGACGGCCGCCTGGAGCCAGGTTGCGCCGCCGCCGCAGCCTGTACCCAATGGCCCCGCGCCCGTTCTGAACGAACCTCTGCGGGCGACTTTCAACGGCAGTATCCCCACCGGCCAGGCCTCCCCCACGCCGCTTTCACTTTCCCTGCGCCAGGCCATACAGATGGGCCTGAAATACAACCTGGGAGTGCTCACCAACCGGGACATCGTGGATATCGCGGCGGCCCAGCGCCGGCGCGCCCTGAGCACGCTGCTGCCGAATATCTCGGCGGGCGCAACGCAGAACTCGGCCCAGAACGATCTCGTCGCCTTCGGCCTGAATGTGCCTGGGTTTCCTCAGATCGTGGGTCCGTTTGGATATGAGAACGCGCGCGCTTACGCGCAGCAGACTATTTACGACCGGGTTTCGCGTAAGAACCTCGCGTCGGCCGGCGAATCTTTGAAGGCGGCGCGGCTGACGGCTGACGATGCACGCAATCTGGTGGTTCAGGCGGTCAGCAACGCCTATCTTGCCATCATTACGGATGCCGCGCGCGCAGTCGCGATACAGGCTGAAGTGACGACTGCGCAGGCGCTCTTCGACCGGTCCGCCGATCAGAAGCGCGCGGGCACGGTGGCTGGAATCGACGTGCTGCGAGCGGAGGTGGAGCTGCGCTCCGAAGAGCAGCGACTACTCGCGCAGAAAAATCTGGTGGAGAAGGACAAGCTGACGCTCGCCCGCGCCATCGGTCTTCCGATTGGGCAGCAGTTCGGCGTGAGCGACGTGCTCGCGTTCGCGCCGGCGCCCGTGGTGCTCGACGAGATGCTGAAGCAGGCGTGGGAGCAGCGCCCGGACTATCGAGCCGCCGCAGCGACGGTTCGCGCGGCCGAGTTCGCGCTGCAATCGGCGCAGTCCGAACACTGGCCGCAGATCGTCGTGCAGGGCGACTACGGGGTGGTGGGCAAGACGTTCGCGGAATCGCACGGCACCTATTCCCTTGTGGCAGGCGTGCGCGTGCCCCTCTACGCGGGCGGCCGTACCCGCACCGATATCGACCAGGCGAGCGCCGTGCTTCGATCGCGAAAGAATGAGATGGAAGATCTGCGCGGGCGGATCGATTATGAGATCCGCACTGCCGTGCTCGATCTGCAGTCTTCCGCGGATCAGGTCACCGTGTCGTCGCGCAATGCCGAGCTGGCCAATCAGACTTTGATGCAGGCCCGCGATCGTTTCGGGGCGGGCGTGACGGACAACATCGAGGTCATCCAGGCACAGCAACTGCTGGCCGGCGCCAATGAAAACTACATCTCGAGTCTGAGCGCGCATAATGCGGCGCGTATCGCTCTGGCGACGGCTCTGGGCTCCGCGGAAGAAAGCGTGCCGCGCCTGCTCAATCTGAAGCCATAGTTTAATTATGCGAGCATAATTCTGATGACCTGGTTAACACAGTTGCCCGCCTGGAAGGCGCTTGAAGAGCACGCCGCTGCCATGCAGCCGATCCATTTGCGACAGCTGTTTCAACTGGACCCGGGCCGGGCGACCCGCTACGCGCTTGAGGCCGAGGGGATCTTTCTCGATTTTTCGAAGAACCGGATTACCGACGAGACGAAGGCCCTGCTGCTCGATCTGGCGAACCAATCGGGGCTGCGCGAACGCATCGACGCCATGTTCGCGGGCGAGAAGATCAATGTAACGGAAAAGCGGTCTGTGCTGCATGTCGCTTTGCGCGCGCCCGTTTCGCAAAAACTGGTGGTCGATGGCGTGGATGTCATTAAAGAAGTGCATTCCATTCTCGATAAAATGTCCAGCTTTGCCGATGACGTGCGGTCGGGCGACTGGAAAGGCTTCACCGGCAGGCCCGTCCGCAATGTCGTAAATATCGGCATCGGGGGCTCGGACCTCGGCCCCGTGATGGCCTATGAGGCGCTGAAACACTACAGCATTCGCGGCATCAACTTCCGCTTCGTATCGAATGTGGACAGCACGGATTTCGTGGAAGCCACTCGCGACCTTGAGGCCGATGAGACCTTGTTCATCGTTTCTTCGAAGACCTTCACGACGCTCGAGACCATGACCAATGCCCGGAGCGCGCGGGCGTGGACGCTGTCGGCGCTCGGAAGCGAGGAGGCCATCGCTAAGCACTTCGTCGCCGTCTCGACGAACGCCGCCGAGGTCTCGAAGTTCGGCATCGATACGGCCAATATGTTCGGCTTCTGGGACTGGGTGGGCGGCCGGTATTCGATGGACTCCGCTATCGGACTTTCGACTATGCTTGCCATCGGCCCTGAGAACTTCCGCGCTATGCTCGCCGGATTTCATGCCATGGACGAGCATTTTCGCACCGCCCCGTTCGAACAGAATATGCCCGTACTGATGGGCCTGCTGACGGTCTGGTACAACAACTTCTTCGATGCGCAGACGGTCGCGATTCTGCCGTATGAGCAGTATCTGAAGCGCTTCCCCGCCTATCTGCAGCAACTGACGATGGAGAGCAATGGGAAATCCACCACTCTCGACGGGCGGCACATCGAATACCAGACGGGGCCTGTCTACTGGGGCGAGCCAGGCACCAACGGACAGCATTCGTTTTATCAGCTCATTCATCAGGGCCGGAAATTGATCCCGTGCGATTTCATCGGCTTCGGCACGCCGCTCAATTCACTGGGCGATCATCACGACATTCTGATTGCCAACCTCTTCGCCCAGGCGGAAGCCCTCGCGTTTGGGAAGACGACTGCGGAGGTGAAAGCCGAGGGTACGCCGGACTGGCTGGCGCCTCATCGAACGTTCGAGGGGAACCGGCCATCGAACATGATCCTTGCGGAGCGCCTGACGCCGGAGACGCTGGGTAAGCTGATCGCGCTCTATGAGCACAACGTTTTCACCCAGGGAGTTATCTGGCAAATCGATAGTTTCGACCAATGGGGGGTCGAACTGGGCAAAGTGCTCGCCGTCCGCATCATTCCGGAGCTGCAGAATGACAAAGCGCCGCTGCAACACGACAGTTCGACCAATGCCCTGATTGAGCGCTACCGGGCGTTACGACAGCCTCACGGCGCCTGAGGGATATCAGGAGTGGCTGGCGGCAGGACAGCGTCCCCTCGCGCGCGTAGGACAATTTCGGCGGCTCGGTCTGAAACCGGCACCAAGACGGCGTATTCTGGGAAGAGGGAGCCAATTAATGGCAGCAACTTTGGATTGGTCGCAATGCCCCGCGGTGGAGAGCGTTCCGGGAAGAGTCAGTGGAGCCTGGACGTTCCGCAACTCGCGCACGCCTGTTAAGGTTGTATTCGAAAACCTGGAGGACGGTATGACGATCGATGAGATCATCGACCAGTACCCGGTTTCTCGCGACGAAATCAAGGCTGTACTCGAATTCGCCGCCCTCAGCCTGGACAAAGAGCCGGCGTTTTAGGGCGTGCTGGTATTGCTCGATAACAATGTCCCTCGCGGACTCGCCCGCGCCTTGTCCGGCCACACCGTCATAGAGGCACGCGAACGCGGATGGGCGACATTGAAGAACGGCGACCTGATCGGGAGTGCTGAGCGCGCGGGCTTTCATGTGCTGGTTACCGCGGACAAAAACATCCGATATCAGCAGAACCTCGAAACGCGGCAAATCGCGATCGTCGTGCTGACCCAGCTACGCTGGCAGCTGGTATGCCGAAAGCTTCCGGAGATCGCCGCGGCTGTCGAGCAGAGCCAACGGGGCAGCTTCGCGGAGGTTGAAATTCAGTACGATGGGCCTCGTCCGAGACGCGTCAGTTGACTTGAGTTCGCCGTTTACTTCTGAACCGTCGGGAACTCGGTAATACGCAGCTTGGCCGCGCCGTAGGGAATCAGCCTGACCTCCTCTACTGTGGTTCGAGATTTGGGGACGGGGCTGTCAGGGAGCGGGCCGGCGGAGTTGCCGACGAGCTTCCACGCAGACACCTGAACGGCTTTCGCGTGTATCGACACAGGCGAGCCTTCCGGGCTGAAGGGCTGGTCCCCCATCTTTCCGATGCCTATGCTGAAGGAACTCTGGGGATCATTTTTGTTCACGATCAATGCATAGTTCCATGGGGTTGACGGGTCGACTTCCCAGTCTGCAGCAGGGCCGGCGCTGAGTTTCTTCCATTTTTCGCCGATGGCGAGCGAGTAAAGGAGAGGACCCCGGCTGACAAACACCGAATTATGAAAACCGCTTGAAACGACGATGGGCATCGGGAGCTTCATCACAATCACGTCTCCCGCGCTCCATTCACGCTGGATGGTGAGGAAGGTTCCGGGTGTCACGTTGCGCTGCGACGCGCCGTTGACGCGCACGATCGGATCGGCGGTCCAGCCCGGAATGCGCAGCTTGATGGGGAATTTCGCGGGGGCCGAGGGGTCGACCTTGATCGTAACGAGCTCATCAAAGGGATACGTGGTGTCGACCGAAATGTGCACGGCAGCCGACCCGACCGAGGCCCTGACGTCGGCAGGCGCATAGGAGAGGGCGGCAAGACCGGCATCGGACGTCGCCATCCACAAGCTCGCGATGAACTTCGGCCAGCCCTGGTGCATGTTGGCGGTGCAGCATCCGAAACTGGGCTGCAGGCCGAAAATATTGGCGCGGGGGCCGTTGGTGGTCCAGCCGCGCGGGGCATCGGAGACGAGCACCTGATTGATTTGCTGATCATACTGGTGCGACCACATGTCCTTGCCAAAGGCGCCTGGCAGAGCGTTGAAGGCTATACGCTCGAGCTTGTTGGCCAGGTGCACATCGCCATAAATAGCCGTGAGCACTTCGAGCGAGAACATCTCTTCGACTACGGCGCAGAGCTCAGTGCCCTGGGAAGGGTCGCGTCCGGCCAGGTGTTCGTCGGCGGCAAAGGTACCCGCCGGAGTTCCGTGAAACCGATCGAGCTCCTGGAGCATTTTGTGCGAAGACTCGCGGTCTTCGGCGTCGCCTGAGATCAGGGAATACAGCGCGCCTGTCTTGAGCGCCATCGCATTGTTCACGCCATGCGATTTGAGGGTTGCTTCCTGCTTCAGAACCTTGTTTTTGAAGGGAAAGTCGGCGAACAGACCTTTCCAGTCAAACCCCTGCTTCGCAAGCTCGCGCGCGAGATCGAGCAGCTTCTCATCGCCGGTGCGGTTATACAGCCAGACGATGGAAAGAACCTCATCTCCCCACCGGTACTGCGCCCATTCATGCAACGGATTCGTGGCGAGCCGACCGGCTTGCCAGGCGAAGTATTTCTCAAGTACGGGGATCACGCGCGGGTCGCCCGACACTTCCTGATACTGCGTGAGCACTTTAAGCATGATCATGTTCGGCCACCAGTCGGCTGTGGGTTTCCCGAAGGTGGTTTCAGGGCCAAAACCGCCATCGGGCCGTTGATGATCGAGGGTCCAGTTGACCCACTTCATGGCTTTGGCGATCAGGGCGGGATCTTCCAGGAGGTAAGCCAGAGGAAGCAAACCATCGAGATAATAAGGACCCCGCTCCCAGCCTTCGCCATTGCCGCCGAGCCATGCGGAACCGGGTCCAACGTCCGGCCAGATTTCGTCCAGGTGGCCGGTCAATCCATTGGCCTGAATGCGGAGCTGTTGTTTCAGCCAGCCCGCGGGCTTCACGGAACCGAGTGGCAGGGCATAGAACGCATTGGGCGCAAGCGGCGCGCGATTCATTACCACTGCGGGCGGCTGGGCACAAAAAGCGACGGCGCAGACCAGGCCGACGAGATACTTCACACCGTCATCATAGATCGCTTTGACGCGCGTGACTGTGCGTTTGTTAACGTCCGGTGCGCGGCGAAGGGCGGGGCTAAACTGAATAGGTCGCATGTCAGACTCCGCACCACTCCTGGCCAACTTCTCTAAAGAAGCTCTGTCCCGGCAGGGCATGCGCCTGACGCGCCAGCGCCAGATCCTGCTCGATCTCATCGACAAGACCGGCCAGCATCTCGATGCGGAGCGGCTTTTTCAGCTGGCGAAGGAGCAGGACCCGAAGCTGAATCGGGTGACGGTTTATCGCACACTGAAGCTGTTGAAAGAGAGCGGTCTGGTGGACGAGCTCGATCTGATGCATCAGGCGGGCGAGCAGCATTTCTATGAGACGAGACGAAAGCGTGAACATGCGCACGTGATCTGTCTGGGCTGCGGGAAGGTGGAAGAGTTTTTCGGCGAACCCCTGCAGCGACTGCGCAGCCAGATTGAGGCTCATTTCGGATTTCAGATTGTACTGGCGCGCACCGAGGTGGGCGGCTACTGTTCTCATTGCCAGGATCGCAGGGCGCGGGAGATGCAGGCGGCCCCGGCTGTGGCGCCGCCGGTGGGTCCGGGCAAGGGCCGCCGGAAGGCCGGATGACCGAAGGCTCTCAAAACAGCGTCGCACTGGTGGTGGTAGATCCGAACGGCAGGCGGACGCGGGTCCCGCTGCAGCCTTTTCCGTTCCTGATGGGCAGGGCGCCGAACAACCATCTGGTGCTGCGCGACAGCCGCGTTTCGCGCAACCATGCGCAGATCTGCCACGACAACGGCAACTGTGTTCTGGAAGATCTTGGCAGCCGCCATGGTGTCTGGGTGAACGGCGAGCGCGTCGACAAGATGCGTGTTTTGCATGGCGCCGAGCGGATCGAGTTCGGAGTGCCGGACGGCTATCAGATTCACTTCACACGCTCCGGCGATATGCTGCCCCGGCTGCTTGAGAAGCCGATCCCGTCTTTCGAAAGGGGAGGGACGGACACGTCGAAGACGCAGACCACCAACCTGGAGAAACTACGCGCCGTGCTCGAGGTGGCGCGATCGCTGCAGAGCTCGTATTCCGCAGACGAAGTTCTCAACACGGTTGTGGACGCCACGCTTGCGGTGACGGGCGCGGAGCGCGGCTTCCTGCTGCTGTTCGACGAGAAACATGAACTGCAGGTTCGCAGCGCGCGCGCACAAGGCGGCAAAGACCTTCCTCAGGATGAACTGCGGGTACCGCGCCGGTTGATTCAGCGCGCACTCGAAAGCCGGCGGGATCTGTTCAGCATGTCGTTCGATCCGCTGGCTCTCGACGAACGGTCGCCTTCAAACACGATTGCGGATCTGGAACTGCGCAGCGTGGCCTGCGTGCCGCTGGTGCGTATCAATCTGAGCAATCAGTCGAAGACGCAGGTGCTCGACGCGAAAGGCTCGAACGCGGGAGTCCTCTATATGGATTCGCGCTTGCGGGCGGTGGATCTGGCGGGCGGCAACCGGGAACTGCTGCAGACGCTCGCCATTGAAGCTTCGACGGTGCTCGAAAATGCGAGGCTGCTCGAGGAAGAACGCGGGCGGCAGCGGATGGAGGAAGAGCTCGGCGTGGCGCGCCGTATTCAGCAGAGCCTGCTGCCGCGCAAGCTTCCGCAGGAGGGGTGGTTACGCGTTTGCGGGTCGAGCCTGGCTTCGCATGAGGTGGGCGGGGATTATTTCGACGTGGTGGAGACGGCTCCGGACATGTGGTCGCTGGTGGTGGCGGACGTGGCGGGCAAGGGCGTGAGCTCGGCGCTGATGGCGAGTTTCCTTCAGGGGGCGTTCCTGGGCGCAGGTTCGGACGCGACGATCGGCGACACGCTGGCGCGCATCAACGGATTCATGAGCGCGCGCTCCGAGCATGGAAAATACGCGACCGTCTTCTATGCAACCATCGATCGGGCGGGCCACTTTCAATACGCGAATGCCGGGCATTGTGCGCCGCTGCTGGTGCGGCGCGATGGGGAGATCGAGAGCCTGGCGGCAACCTCGATGCCCGTGGGATTGATGCCCGAAGCATTGTTCCTCGCGGACCAGCGGACGCTCGCGCCGGGCGACCGGCTGGTGCTTTACAGCGACGGTGTGACTGAAGCGCAGAACCATGCCGGAGATTTCTTCGGGCGGGCGCGATTGCGCGACGCCGTGCGGACGGCGCGCGAACTGAGTTGCAACGGCATGCACGATGCGGTACAGCAGGCCTTGCGGGACTTCACCGGGGGCGCCGAGCAGTCGGACGACATCACGCTCGTGGTGGTTGAGCATGCCGGCTAACGGAAGGCGATATCGAGTACTGGCGCGATTTCATCCAGAGGGGCAGGAGAGGAAACCGCTATTTCCGGGCCGGCTCTTTAACCCGAATCAGCTGGTCGGCCGCTACGTTTTTAAGCTCCTGCAGTATCCCCGACGGCCAGCGAATCTCGATCAGGCTGGCCGATTCGGCCGGACCAAGCCCGAAATGAACGGGCGCGGCGCTCGAGGAGGCATACCCGGCGGCGAACGACACATGATCGTACTGCACAGTGCCGCCTGCGGTCACCTTGATCCTCGCGCCAATGCTGTCGCGGTTGCTGACAGTGCCCTCCAGTTTCAGTTCGAGCCAATGCGACCGGCCCGCGCTATCGTTCAGCCAGACCTCCGCTGCTGCGCTTAGTGCGGTGGTGACGACGTCCAGACGTCCATCGCCGTTAAGGTCTCCCACTGCCGAGCCGCGATGCCGGGCAGGCGGCTGGGCCGTTAAACCGGCTTCCGCTGTCAGCGCCTGAAACCTGGCGCCACCCAGATTGTGAAAAACAGTATTGGGCTGATCGATCTCCACCTTGGCCGCCGTTGCGAGGGCCTGCACATGCCCCCTGGTCACAAAGATGTCTTTCCAGCCGTCATTGTCGAAATCCGCAATCGTGGGAGAGTATCCAGCCATTGGCATCGTGAGCTTTGCAAGCCCGCTGCTTCGGGTGATGTCGTCAAACCCGCCTTTTCCAATATTGCGGAATAACGGGAATGTTTCGCCATCGAGCGCGGCCAGAGTGATATCGGGAAGGCCGTCGTTATCGAGGTCGCGCGAATCCACGCCCATGCCGGAGATGAAACGTCCATCTTCGCCCAGCGCCACTCCGGCCTTGAATGCAATTTCCTCGAAGCGAAGGCCGCCCTTGTTGCGAAACAGAAAATTGGTCATTTTATCGTTGGGGACGAAGAAGTCCATCAGACCATCCAGATCGAAGTCCGCCAGCGCAATGCCCATCCCCTTTCCGGGGTGAGCCCGGATGCCCGATTCCGCCGACACATCGCGGAAAGTCCCATCCCCATTGTTCAGGAACAATTGATTGGGCGTCGGCTTATAAAATTTTGGATGGCAGTAATCCAGTTTGCCCGGCGACGCCTCACACTTTGGCTCCGTATCCGGGTCCCAGGCCATGTAATTCACCACAAAGAGGTCAAGAAGGCCATCGTTGTTGACGTCTACCCATGCGGCCCCGACGGACCACAGGGGGCCGTATTGCGGATCCGGCGCCGCAAGGCCCGCCTTGACGGTCACATCGCTGAACGTACCGCCATCGTTATGGAAAAGGTGGTTTCCATGCAAGCCGGCCACGAAGATATCTTCACGCCCGTCGTTGTCGTAGTCACCCACGCCAACCCCGTTATCGAATCCCGTCCCGGCCAGGCCGGCTTTGGCGGTTACATCCGTAAAGTGTCCCTTGCCGTCGTTCTCGAAAAGCCGGTTCGAGTATTTCGGGGAGTTCTTTTTCAACGAGGGAATGTCGGCGCCATTAGCGAAAAATACGTCGAGGTATCCGTCGCCGTTGTAGTCGAACAAAGCCACGCCTCCGGCCATGGTCTCGGGCGCGTGACGCCGGAGACTCTCGCAACTATCCAGACGGAAGCCAATAGGCGCGTAAGTGAAGTGGATGGGCGCCGAGGCGTTCTGCCCGGACGCGATGGTCCAGGCTACCGCCATGCCTGCCGCCAGTGCGGGGCCCATGCACTTGTGGGAAAAGTTCACTGCCGCGGCCGTCCGGTAACCCGGAGGAGCGGTGCCTGGGGTTCCTCTGCCGCCAGCTTCTTCACTGCCTCGAACTCTTCCTGCGCCTCCCGTTCGCGGCCCTGCGAATTCAACAGCCGGCCCAAACGATAATGTGCGTCGGGTTTGGCGGGATCTATCCGGATGGCGTCGCGAAAATGGCGCGTGGCCTGCTCGGAATCGCCACCGGCGGCAAGAAGGATACCGAGATCGAGCTGCGCGAGCCAGATGTTCTGGTCGAGGGCCAGTGCGCGGCGAAGGTGAACGTCGGCAGCTTTCTGGCGGTCCGTGCGCATTTCCGCGTCTCCCAGATAGGTAAGGGCCAGCGCGTGCTGCGGCTGATTCGCCAGTTCCGCTTCGAACTCGCGGCCGGCGTCGCTCAGACGCTGCTGTTTCCAGTAAAGGTAGCCGAGTCCGAAGTGCGTTTCTGGCGGCACCGACGGTGCTCTCGCTGCCGCCTCAAATTCAGCGGTGGCAGCCTCCACCTGGTTTGACGCATCGAGCACCTCGCCTAACAGGACGTGGGCGGGAGCTGAATCCGGATTCCTGGTGAGGAGGAAGCGGAATTCGGCAATCGCTTCCGGATACTGTTCGGACCACAAGTAACTTTGCGCCAGTGTGTAACGGAGTTCCTCGTTTTCGGGTTGACGGTCGGAGGCCGTTTTCAGGTTCTTCGCGGCGAGAGCGTATCTGGCGCAACCGTAGTAACTCATTCCCAGCAGAGTACGGGCTTGAAAGTTGCCCTCATCGGCCCGGACGGCTTCCTCAAAGGCCGCAGCCGCGTCGGGAAATCGTTTGGACTTGAAATAGGCGAGCCCCAAATTCAAATAGATCGCCGGCAGGTGGGAGTTCAGATGAATCGCTGCTTTGTACTGCTGGATGGCGGGATCGTACTTGCCTTCCCGCGCCAGCGCCGTGCCGAGGGCTGCGTGGGCGGCAGCGTCCAGGGGCGCAGGGGGTGAGGCGCCCAGTTGACATGAGATTAAAAGGAGGGGGAGAACACAGATATAACCCTTGACCATGTCTGACCTGTTTCTAGCAGAGCGGGAAGAACATGTCAAACCAGTTGCCGACAGCTTAAAAAACCCGCTGCCCGTGGCACAGGTTAAGGCCTGCGCCACGGGCAGCGGGATCAGTATCAGATCAGAACATCAGTTTAGCGCCGAGCTGAAATACGCGCGGGGCATAAGTACCGTTCAACTGCCCGAAGTCGGAAGCGGTCACGCTCGTACTGAGACCGTTGAACTGCGTGTGGTTGAAGGTATTGAAGGTCTCCGCGCGGAACTCGAAGCGAGAGTCTTCCTTGAACTGGAATGCCTTGAACAGCGCCATGTTCCAGTTATTGCGTCCCGGGGAAATCACCGAGTTTTTGGACGAAGTGCCCCACTGAAGAGGTCCCGGCTGGGCGAACGAAGCGGTACTGAACCACTGATCGCGGGTTCCCGGATATGTAACCGTCGAGATTACGTTCGCCCGGTTGCCAGTGGTACCACCGAGCCCAAGGTTGTCGGGGCCGGCGCCGATGCTGACCGGGTTCCCGGTCTCGAAGGTTGCGATGCCCGAGAGTTCCCAGCCGCCTAACAGAGTCTTCGTGGCGTGGTTGGAGGCGCTTCGGAAGAACGGGAACTTATAGATAAAGCTCGTGACAGAGATATGGCGTCTGTCAAAGCCGGACGGACCATAATCCCAGCGGGCGTTGAATGGATTGTTGATGTTCGCAAAGAGCTCGCCATCGATAATGTCGAAAGCGTGCGACCAGGTATAGGAACTGCTGAGCGTCAGGTCCTTCATCAGAGTGGCGCGCAGGCTGCCCTGCAACGAATTGTAGTTGGAGTTCCCCACCGTTTCCAGAGGAGCGATGGATGCCCAGCCCTGATAAGGCCGGTAGAGGTTCGGGTCCAGTTTGACGCCGCTATAGCCGCAAGTACTGCCACAAACACCCAGACGGTGCGGATCGTTCTCCGCCAGGCTGTTGATGTTGCGACCCTGCGACTGGTGGTAATTTGAGTTGCCCACATAGGTTACGCTGAGCACGGTGTTTTGACGCAGTTCGTGCTGGACTCCCACGTTCCACTGAGCCGCGGTGGGCACCTTGTAATTGGCCCCTACGGTCGTCATGCCGGCGGGAAAGTAGGGCGCCGCCGAGGTCTGCCCGGTGCTG
>JBDUBZ010000357.1:0-4236 GCA_040003745.1 Terriglobia bacterium | reverse complement strand
GAAGCAGAGCGCCCAATCGAAAGGTGTGGACGGCTGGCGCTTCACCCTGCAGGCTCCCAGCTACATTCCCGTTCTCACTTATCTCGACGAACGCATAATCCGTCAGCAGCTTTACCGCGCGTTCTCTCTGCGGGCCACGGAGCCCGACCGCGATAATCGCCCCATCATCGTCCGTATCCTCCAGTTGAGGCGTGAAAAGGCCAATCTCCTCGGCTTCAAAGACTTTGCCGATCTGGTGCTGCACGATCGCATGGCGCACGAGGGAGCCAACGCCACCAGATTCCTCGAGGACCTCCGGGATAAGACGGTTCCGTTCTTCGCGAAGGAAAATGCCGCTCTCGAAGCCTTTGCGGGCCATAAGCTCGAACCCTGGGACATAGGCTACTTCGCCGAGAAGCAGCGCCGCGCACTCTACGAGTTCGACGAAGAAGAACTGCGGCCCTACTTCGAGGCCGACCGCGTGGTGGACGGCATGTTCTCGATCGTCGAGCGCCTTTACGGCATCCAGGTGCTGCAGCGCTCGGACGTGCCGGTCTGGCATCCCGATGTCCGCTACTACGAAGTGCATGACCGGATGGGGATCCTGCTTGGCGCCTTCTATTCCGACTGGTTCCCGCGCGAGAACAAGCGCGGCGGCGCCTGGATGGAGGCCTTCATCACGGGTGTGGATCTGCCGGGCAAGCCCGAGCCTCACAGTGGCTGCGTCTGCGGCAACATGACTCCACCCATCGGCGATGCCCCGGCCCTGCTCACGCATCGCGAAGTCGAGACGATTTTCCATGAGTTCGGTCATCTGCTGCACCATGTGCTGAGCCGCGTCTCGGTGAAGAGCCTCGCCGGTACCGCGGTGGCGTGGGACTTCGTTGAGCTGCCGAGCCAGATCATGGAGAACTGGTGCTGGGAGCGCGAAGCACTCGATCTCCTCGCCCGTCATTATCAGACCGGAGCTCCCATTCCACAGGATCTTTTCGAAAAGCTGGTGCGTGCGCGAACCTATCGCGGCGCCAACACACAGATGCGGCAGCTCGGCTTCGGCCTGGTCGACCTCAAACTGCATCGGGAGTACGACCCAACGCGGGACGGCGACGTGATCCAGTACGTCCGCAATATTCTGCAGCAGTTCACCGCCGCCCCTCTGCCTTCCGATTACTCGATGATCGCCAGCTTCACGCATCTCTTCTCGAGCCCGGTCGGGTACGGAGCGGCCTACTATTCCTACAAGTGGGCGGAGGTGCTCGATGCCGATGCCTTCACGCGCTTCCGCGACGAAGGCATCTTCAGCGATGCGGTGGGCGAATCTTTCCGCGAAAATATCCTGTCGAAAGGCGACAGCGAAGATCCCGCCGAACTTTACAGGCGGTTCATGGGCCGCGACCCCGATCCGAACGCTCTGCTGGTTCGCTCGGGCCTGATCGCGGCCGGCTGACCGGCAGCTCTTCCGATGGGGGTTGGTATCCTGAAAATTGCGATGCTCCTGAAAATTCTTGCGCATCCCGTTTTCCTGAATCTGAACTTCCACATGCCTATGCTGGTGGATCTTTCGCATCCGCTGGTGATGCTTTCAGGGGAAAACGGATCGGGCAAATCGACCCTTCTGCACGCCATCCACTATGCCCTGCGCGGCGAGAAGGCCGATGGCTATGTTTACAAACTGGACTGGGGCGGTGTGGAGCCGGCGAAGGCATTTCTCTTCGACGCCGAACAGCACAATCCACGCATGCAAATGGATTTCTTCAAAGATCAACCCGAGATGCTTGAGTTCCTGCAACTGGCGAGTCACGGTCAGGTCATGCTTGCCATGTTCCGGCAGAATTTTCCCGCTCTTGATCCCGGAACCATCCTGCTTCTTGACGAGCCGGAAATGGCTCTGTCGGTTTCAAACCAGCGCCGTATGCTGAAGATGCTGCAGGAACTGGTGGACCGCCGCAACTTCCGCATCATTACCGCTACGCATTCGCCGGTCCTGCTCGACGCGCCGGAGACCTATGTCATCAATCTGGATAACCACATCAATCGCACCGCCCCGGCCGAATCCTTCGGGGTCGAAGGCGCGAGCACCATTCAGTAGGCTTTATTTCAAAGCTGGCTGTGTGCCGGCTCCTGTCGCTGAATCGGTACAGGTCAGAGCCACAGCGCCCGTCGGCGCATCCGCCGGTAAGTAGCCTCGCCCACAAAGCCGTATTCCACTAAGCATACGCGGTAGCCTTCTGCCCGCCGAACGGAAACGACCGGCACGTGCAAACTCACTGCCGGTGCGGTAATTCACCGAACCCGCGACCATCATGAAACGATCGCCAACCGTGCCGCCCGGCTCGGCGATTCGATGGTGGATGCCGCGAGGCCTTTGGCAGTCTCGTTAACGCACAGAAGATAGTGGGTCCGGATATATTTGTGATCTGAGTACCACGCTCCTCAGGATTGCATGATGCGCCCCGAAACGATGAGATCCGAAGCGGCAGTCAGTTGTTCAATGAAAGCTATGTCCCGATTGTGTCAATGCCTAAGGTTACTGTTCGTCTTTTCGAGTGCTGTCTGGGGCCAGAATATCGCTATTTACTCCGAATTCGAGCGCTTTGATCCCTGGGGGCAGATTGTGATTCAGGATCGGGAACCGGCGCCTCGCGAGATCCTCTCCCCGGCCGTACCTCGCAACGGACACCTCTCGGTACACGTGGTAGTCACGGCGCCCGGCGGCACAAATTACTTTCTCTACACGGCTTCCAGCCCCCAGGATGTCGTTCAGGTCCGGCTCTATCGCGAGCACTTCATGCCCTGTGGAAATGACTACTGTTCCGACTGGCTGACGGAGCTGAGGTCGCCGGCCTTCGGGGTGATGCCGGAATCGCAGGCGATGCCCGGTCAGACCACGCGCTCCTATCTGCTCGATGTCTGGGTGCCGCCCGGAGTGCCGCCGCGGCGCGTGCGGTTGGAGGCTCTGCTGAAGACTGCCAGCTGGCTGGTCGCACCCATGGAGATCCGGGTCATCGACGCGCTGGTACCGGGCACTCCCGGACTGACCCGCGAGAACATCGCACCAGTCGGAAGTCAATCGAGCGAGACGGCCCGAACGCAACTGCTGCGGTATGTCAACGGCCTGCCGCCAGAGATGCCGCTCGGCATACTTCGGGTCCGCGATGCGATCCAGAGAAACGCTGCGGAGGATGCGCTGCTGGCCCTTAGCTATGGTCTGAATGGTCCCGCGATGATGTTGCCGCTATGGCCGTCCTTCGGATATCTGCAGCCCGGAGCGGAGTGGTACCTGCGGGTTCGCGATCAGATCCGGACGCGTGCGCGGCGCTAACTATTCCTGCCAGCGGACGATGGGCTTCCGGGCGGCGGCGACCTCATCGACGCGCGTGGTGCGCGTCAGGTGCGGGGCGTTCTTCAGCAACTGAGGCTCGTCATCGACTTCCTTCGCGATGGAAATCATGGCTTCGATAAACGAATCGAGTTCCTGCTTCGATTCCGTCTCCGTGGGTTCGATCATGAGCGCGCCATGCACGATCAGCGGAAAGCTCACCGTGTAGGGATGAAAGCCGTAATCGATCAGCCGCTTCGCCATATCGCCGGTTCGCACGCCTTTGGCCGCCTGGCGGTCGTCGCTGAACACGACCTCGTGCATGTTGGGTCGGTCGTAGGGTAAGTCGAAGTACGGCCGCAGCTTGTGACGGATGTAGTTGGCGTTCAGCACCGCGTCGACGGTGGCGTTGCGCAGGCCCGGCCCGCCATGCGCCAGGATGTACGCCAGTGCGCGCACGAACACTCCGAAATTTCCATAGAACGCGCGCACTTTGCCGATCGATTGCGGCAGATCGTAATCCCAGGACCACGCTGCATCGCCGCGCTTCAGCCGGGGAGAAGGCTGGAAGGGCTCGAGGTGCTTCTTCACGGCCACCGGACCGCCGCCCGGTCCTCCACCGCCATGCGGAGTCGAGAACGTTTTATGCAGATTGAGGTGCATTACGTCGATCCCGAAATCGCCGGGCCGTGTGATGCCCACCAGCGCGTTCATGTTCGCGCCATCCATGTAAACCAGGGCGCCCTTCTGGTGCAGGATGTCGCACGCCTTGACGATGTTCTCTTCGAACACGCCGAGCGTATTGGGATTGGTCACCATGATCGCGGCGACACCCTCATCGACGTGACGGCTGAGCTCTTCGAGATCGATCATGCCCTGATCGTTCGACCGCACGTTCTGCACGGCGTAACCGGCAATGCCCGCCGTCGCCGGATTGG
>JBDUBZ010000051.1:0-14389 GCA_040003745.1 Terriglobia bacterium | reverse complement strand
ATCTGGGTATCGCGGTGAAAGGTTTTCAGGAAAAGCACGACCTCAGACCGACCGGAATAATCGATGGCGCGATGTGGAAGCTTCTCGAAACAGACACGGGAAACCTGCTGGTCCCCTACACGATCACGGCGCTCGATGAGCGCGGACCTTTCGAGAAGATTCCGAAGGATGTGCATGAACAGGCGAAGCTCAAGTCGATGGCGTATCAAACCCCGGGCGAGGAACTCGGAGAACGCTTTCACATCTCGCCCCAGTTGCTGGAGCGTCTGAATTCTGGCAGGGATCTTACCAGGGCTGGAGAGCCGCTGCTGGTTCCCAATGTTCGACGGCATTCTCCGGTCAGGATGGCGGTGAAAGTTGTGGTTTCGAAATCGAAAAGAACCGTTACGGCGCTTGGCGCTAAGGATGCGGTACTGGCGCAATACCCCGCAACCATCGGCGGGCCGCACGATCCGCTTCCAATCGGAGAATGGAAGATCGCGGGCATCCGGCCTCATCCCTGGTTCCTCTGGAATGCCGAACGTTTCTGGAATGTCGACCGCGCGAAAGGCACGGTCACGCTCCCTCCTGGCCCCAACAATCCGGCGGGAGCCGTCTGGATGGGCCTCACCAAGGCGCATTACGGGATTCATGGGTCACCCGAACCCGGCGCGATTCGGCACGAGGATTCCTACGGCTGCATTCGGCTGACCAACTGGGACGCGGAAGACCTCTCGCATATGGTGCGGCGGGGCACGCCGGCGTCGCTCGTGGAGTAACCTCGTGTCCCTTTCGGGGTTATTCTTTCTTGCAGTTCTGGCATTCTCAGGCGAGTCTGTTGATGAGGTGATTCCGCCGATCGCCGGGCTGCACGCGAGTCAGTTGCGCGACAGCTTTAACGAAACGCATAACGGACATCGGCATGGGGCCGTCGATGTCATGGCACCGCGCGGCACTCCGGTGCGGGCGGTGATCTCAGGCAAAGTCGCCAAACTTTTTTTGAGCAAGCCCGGGGGCATTACCATTTATCTCGTGGACGATCCTGGTGTCTATTGTTATTACTACGCGCATCTGGATGGCTATGCCGCAAACCTGCACGATGGGGCGCGTGTGAAAGCGGGCGATGTCATCGGTTATGTCGGCTCCACGGGAGATGCCGCTGCCAACGCCCCGCATCTTCACTTTGAAATTTCCCGAATGGGGCCGGAAAAACACTGGTGGGGCGGAACGCAGTTAAATCCCTTTCCGTTGCTGATAGAGGCTCTGCAGCGCGAAGGCCGCTCATTAAACCGTTAGAGCTGCTTATTTGGTGTGAGGTGCGTTTCCCGGATTCGCTTGGTTTCGTGTTGAGTTTGCGTTGTAGTCATCTCAATTCCTTTTTTTGGGCACAGCTCTCCTGACTGAAGCGATTCGGCCTATCCTTCTCCAGCCTTGCTATTCTGAAAATGCGGAAGGTGGATGCTGCCCGCCGATCAACACACTGAAGTGCCCTGCGGGGGCTGTACCGAATGTTGCAGGAGCAATCAGGCGCTTTTATTGCATCCGGGCAAAGGTGACGACGTGCAGTCGTACCATGTTCGAACAGCTGCCGACCCTGCCACCGGAACTCCAATTTTTCTTCTCGCGACGAAGGACAACGGCGAATGCGTGTATCTCGGCGTTTCAGGATGCACCATTTACCATCGGCGGCCCCTTTTGTGCAGAAGTTTCGATTGCAGAGAACACTACCTGATTCTTCCGAAGCAGGACCGGGACAATCTCGTGAGGCTGGGTCTGTCTTCGCGGGCTGTTTTCAATGCTGGAAGGTCGCGAGTGAAGACTTTGAGCCTTCATGAGATCGAGGAATGCCGCGATAAGCGCGAAGAGTTTTTCTCCTGACAAGCCCGCGGTTTATCGGGCTGCGATTCAGATACAGTCTGAGTCGCAAACTGCGACCCGGCGCCGGCTTTCGAAAATCGGGCAGCCATCGGGCCTGATTGCGGCAGCGGCCTCCACGCCAGGAGTGAAGCTGCAGCGCGGTGAGCATCTCACAATCGCAAAAAACGAGCGGCGAGCATGGCTTCCGATATATTCTCTTCATATGAATCGCGCCCGACTTTTTGTTGCCAGTTGCATTTCCATTGGTACCGCCGCTATGGTGTTCGCCATTCGCGGCGACGTGGCCGGTGCTCTGAGCGGCGCCTTCCATATCACGAATGAGCAGATGGGCATAATCTTCAGCCCTGCGTTCTATGCCTTCGCGATCGCCATTCTCGGCAGCGGCGTGCTGGTGGATATCCTCGGCATGCGCACCATCCACGCCCTCTCCGCAGGCGGATTCATCGCCGGCGTCGGACTCATCCTGCTCGCTCCGCCACCGTCCGGTCCGGTTGCGTCTGTCTTCGACAACATGGGTACCGTGATGCTGTACGCGGGCTTCTTCATTCTCGGGATGTCACACGGGCTGGTCGAGGGCGTGATCAATCCGCTGATGGCTTCCATCTATCCGCAGGAAAAGACAAAGAGGATCACCTCCGTGCATGCCTGGTGGCCGGCGGGCATGATTGTCGGCGGCCTGCTTGCGCTGGGTCTGACGCAGTTCATGCACGCCGGCTGGCAGATCAAGATGGCGTTGATCTTCATCCCGGCGAGCATTTACCTCTGGATGGCTCTGTCGGTTGAATACCCGCAAACGGAACGCGCGACCTCAAACATACCCACCAGCGACATGTGGAAAGAGACGCTGCGGCCCCTCTTCCTGGTGTTGTTCGTTTGTGGGTGGATGACGGCCGCGGCGGAACTCGGTCCCGATCAGTGGTTCCCGAAAGTGATGGGGGATCTGGTGCCGCAACTCAGTCCTGCCGCAGGAAGCGGCGTGCTGTTTTTGGTCTACACGGCGGGCCTGATGTTCCTGCTGCGCGTTTTCGGAGGCCGTTACACGCATAAATCGCCGGTGGTCACTTTGATTCTCAGCTCCATACTCACCGGCATCGGACTTTACTGGCTGGGCAGCCTGAACAACCACGCAAGCGCGGTCGTCGCGATCACGGCTGCCACCCTTTTCGGCGCCGGGAAGACGTTCCTGTGGCCCACCATGATTGGCATAACGGCAGAGCAGTTTCCCCGCGGCGGCGCGCTGGTTTTATCGATTATTGGCGCGGTGGGAATGTTGTCGGTCGCGCTGGTCTTACCTGTGATGGGGGAACGCATGGACAAGCTCGGACCCGGCGCCGCGCTGCAGGCGGTCTCTCTGCTCGGACCCATCCTCGCGGTGATCTTCACCGGAATCTGGCTGTACTTCCGGGCGCGCGGCGGCTACCGGGCGGTATCGGTCACAACACTTCGGGCGGCGGCAACATCGAACAGCAGAACATTGTAGTCCATCGACGTGAGCATCGACTCCATGTGTCCCCAGACCTTCTGGTGAATATCGGCCGCGATCCATTTCTGCCGTAATTCTTCGCTCTCATAGGTCAGGGCGAAACGATAGTTGATGCCCGGGGGCGCGCTCCCCATCAGCGCGGTTCGAAGCGACAGCATGCCGACTTCAATGAACCCATTGAACTGCAGCGCCGCGGGCCGGAATTCGGTTTCGAAGTACTGCAGCATTTCCTGTTCTTTGGCAGGATCGACCGCGAGATCCACGTGAACCTGGATCATGCTCTGCCCCCGCTGAAGTGCGAATAGACCAGCTTCTGACCCATGACCGAGGTTTGGATGCGGTAGAGGCCCGTGATCGCCGTGATGTAGAGCATGCTTCCATCGTTACCCCACGCGATGTTAGCCGGTTGCTGCGGGGGTTTGATGGTGCCGAGGTGCTTCCCTTCCGGCGTGAAGACCCAGATGCCACCGGGGCCCGTTGTCCAGACATTACCGCTCACGTCGATTTTCAGGCCGTCGGGAAGACCGCCCTCCGGAGAATCGGTGACATCCGCGAACACACTTCCATTGCTCACCGAACCATCGGCATGAACGTCGAAGCGCATCAAGATCCGGTTGCTGTCATCCGAGTTCGCGACGTACAACGTCTTTTCGTCCGGTGAAAATGCCAGGCCGTTGGGGCGTGTCATATCCTCCACCACAAGGTCCAGCTTTCCGTTCGCGAACTTGAAAACTCCGTTGAAGGGCAGCTCTTTTGTGGGGTCTTCGTCGAAGAGCGGGAGGCCGTATGGCGGATCGGTGAAATACAGAGTTCCATCCGAGCGATAGACCAGATCGTTCGGGCTGTTCAGCTTGCTGCCGTTGTAAGAGTCGATCAGCGTCGTTACCTTCATATCGCGGTCGATCCGCACGATTCGCCTGTTACCGTGCTGGCAGAGCATGGTGGCGCCGTCAGGGCCGGCGGTGCAACCGTTCGGACCCGTGAATCCGCCTTGCGGAAGGCTGTTGCCGTCATAGCCGCCGGGCCTGAGCAACTCCTTCACCACGCCATCTGGCGACCACTGACGTGTCACATTACCGATTACATCGCTGAACCACAGAACTCCCTCATCCGGCTTCCAGAGGGGGCCTTCGGTGAACAGGAATCCGTCGGCAAGCTTCTCTATGTGCGAGCCCTGCGGCAAAAGCTCGTCAAAGGCGGGGTCAATGCGTACGATGCTCATATTTTTTGGACTTACAAATCTTATCAGCGATGGCGAAGCCAGACAGAAAATCGTGTGCCGGGGTTGGTAGTAAACACGCGCATGGATCGCTCACAGGATGTATGGAGACCGCGGCCCATTCAGATGCAATGGATTCGGGAAGCGCACGAATCAACCGGCCAGTGCCGCGAGACGGATCTCATCCTCGATCTCGTAAATACGATCATCGAAGTTTTTGGTGGGCTTCCCGGCGGCGCGGGCGGCTTCCAATTTCTTGCGTGCCTGGGCCAGAGTCTTTTCGAGTGCGGTGATTCTGGGATCTGCGGTCACCGGGCGCGGCACAGGTTTTATCGCGGACTTTGCACCAGTCTTCGCAGTCGCCTTTTTTCCCTTCCCAGCCGCGGCTTTGTAGCGGAAGGCGGTGATGGCGGGTGGAGGCTTCAAAGCGACTCCGAAATCGGCGTAGTATTCCTGCCCGATGTGCATCGCCTCGGCCAGCAGATCGCGAAAACGCGTCTCCATAGCCTGACGGGCCTGCACACGCAGGGACTCGCCGTGCTGCTTCCACTTCTGATATTCCGATATGACGGTGTCCATTGGCCTACGGATATTGTAGGCCCGGGTTCCTACTTAGACGGTTCCTTCGTGGGTTCACCGGGCTTTTCACCTGGACGGTATAGAGTCGGCGCCTTGCGCAGAGGCTTGCCGTCCTCGCCTTTATCGGCCTTGGCATTTTCGACTTTCTGCTGCTTCAGCTGTTCGCTGGTGGTGAGGCTTTCGAGTTCTTTCTTTTCCTGCGTTACCTTCGCGGCCACAAGTTCGGAGCGTTTTCCAAGGTCTTCTTTAGCGGTTTCGATGCTGTCCCCAGTACTGCCCAGTGCGTCTTTAAGCGCGACTTCGTACATGTCCAGATCGTGCGGCTGGCTGTCTTCCACTTTCTTCAGCAGAGTGAGAAACTTCGCTTCAGCGGCGGCCACGGCGGCGGCGCCCTCCGCGATATCTACCTTTCGCTTCAGGGCGTCGTCGGAGACGGTATCGATAGCATCGACGATCTGCGTGTATTGCTCGAGCAGCTCCCGGATGGCGAGGGAGCGGCCCTTTTTATCCTTCGCAACCTGCTGCTGCAGTTGATCGAGGCGCTGCCTTGCGAACAGCAGGTACACCTGAAGCCGCGCGTTAGGCTCCTGCGCCTCGCGGATCTGATCGATTTCGCTGCTGGTCAGAAATTCCTTCTGCGCCAGGGACGGGAGCGACGCCGCGACCGCAATCAGACCTGCGATGAGAATCCGCTTCATTTCCTCTTCCCGCTCATGATGCCATCGAACCAGAGGTCGTGGATTTCCTGAAGTTTCGCTTTGGGCGCTGTTATAACCTCGCGCTCATCTTCATCCATTTTGTGCTCCAGATCGTTCAGGCGAACGAGGATCTCCTGTGTGCGCAACTCGCCGTATTTAAACGGGCCCGGGTGGCCCGAAGGCGATTTTCCGGTCTGCTGCAGCGCCTTCCGGGCTATCTCCGCCGCTTCAGCCATGCTGTTCAGTTCGGCGGCCACCGACTTCATATCGCCCTTATAGTAGGCGGTCTCGGCGTTTCGTTCCGCGGTTGCGGCGAACTCCACGGCGGCGCGGGCGCGGTGTTCGGGGTTGGCTTCGGAACGCACCTGTTCAAGGGATTGTGGAGCGGGTTGAGCGAACAGCAGAACGATCGTGAACAGAGCGGTCATTTTTTGATTAACTCAGTCTCACTTCTTCTTTAACTCAGCTTCGATGATACGGCTTCGCTGGCGAGCCTGGAATTCCTGATCGGGATGGGCGCCGTTGTCGGACGCCAGAAATTGCCCGTAGGCGGCCAGCGCCTGAGGAAACTGCTTCAGCTTGTCGAGAGTGATGGCGCGCAGGAAAAAATCGCCGGGAATTTCCTTGCCGAGCCTGCGCACCTGATCGAGCGCGGCAAGGCCTTCGGCGTAATTCAGATCGACGATGAGCACCGAGGCGAGTTCGTTCCACGCGGCGGCGGAATCCGGTTTGATCTTCGCGGCGGCCCTGAATTGCTCCGCGGCCGGGACAAGGCTGCGCTCGTCGCGAAGCGCCCGCCCGAGCGACATACGCAGGTCATAATCCCGCGGCCCCGCGGCCGATGCCAGCCGCAGTTGTTCGATCATTTTGACGTTTTGCCGATCCAGCTTATAAGCGTCGGCCAGAGCCAGGCGATTGCCCCTGGTTGGCGCCCTGCGAACAGCCTCTTCGAGATCGGCGATCGCGCCGTGGGCATCGCCATTATCGGTCAGCATCCGGCCGAGGTGTTCGCGGACCTCGGGATTATCGGGGAACTCGCGATAGATGGAAATCGCTTCCGCTTTTCGGCCGGCCTGCTCGTAAGCAGCGGCCACTTCGAGCAGACCATCTTTCAAACCGGCCGCCCGAAAACGCTCGGCCGCTTCGGCCAGCTTCGCCTGCTCCAGAAGAGACCGCGCAAGGCCAAGCTGGGCCGGCGCCGATTTGGGGTCGGCTGCCACGACGATGTTGTAATGGAGTTCGGCCTGCACGGGATCGCCGGAATCGAAGAACGCCTGCGCCAGATAGAGATGTGGCCGGAGTTCCGCCGGTTTCGCCGCAACCGCCTCTTTCAGAGGATTTAGTGCATCCGCGGCACGATTGTTGCGGAGCAGCAGAATCCCCAGATTCAAATCGGCTTCATACAGACCAGGCTTAAGGGTAAGAACACGGCCAAGCTCGGTGATGGCCTCCGCATCTTTACGTTGCAGACTTAGCGCGAGAGCGAGATTGAAGTGGGCTCCGAAATCGCCCGCGTCCTGCTCGATGGCTTTGCGCAGAAGCGGCTCGGCAGCGGCTGGTTGATTGGCGGCCAGAGCTTTCTGGGCATCGGCCAAATAATCTTCCGCAGGCGCGAAAAGCAGCAGAAGAAACGCCACAGGCACCATGCCCTGATTTTACCGCCCGACCAAGTGAACAAAGCAGGTCAACCTGGATTTCTGGCCGTGGAATTCGTCCCTCCGGGTGTTCAAGGCGGGACCAGGCTCAGAAGTATATCGTGGGCGTAGCCAAATGAAATCAGTTCACGGTACAATCCCATTTGGAGCGTTTCTGCAACGCAGGTGACACCTTTCATTTTTGATCCAACACTCAAGAATGAGGGAGTCGGCCAAAGCAGCGCTGGTGTGCTGGTCCCTGCCGGTTTAAAAGCCGGTGGATGACCCCTGAAGGCGCTCGGTTGATTCCCGCCCTTTACCAAAGGGGGTCAAAAACCGGGTTGGCACGGCTGAGTGGTGCGCTCCAAACAAACCGTCTGAAGATAAGTTAGACGTTCAAAATCAGACTTTTACTGGCGGGGGCTCTTCGGTTGCACCGAGAAGCCTCACGCTGCTGGCGGCAATCTTCCCGTTGCGGTCCATCCCCAGATCGAAAGAGACTTTGGCGCCCGGAATGAGCTCGGTCGCCTGGCCCTGGTGCAGACGCGAGATGTGGAAGAAGATATCTTTGCCACCACCATCGGGACGAAGAAATCCGAAACCCTTTTCTTCGAAGTAGGTCATGACCGACCCGGTCTGACCTTCCATGCCACCCTCTTCCGCACCTTCCCCGGAAGGACTCGCAGCCGCATTTTGCGGACGACCGCTCTTATCGCCGACACCCTGTTTCAGCAGGGCCATATCCTCGTCGGTAAGGTCGCCGGAAGACTGAACGCCTTCGACCGGCATTTTCATGTTGGGATTCTTTTTCAGCGAGTCTTCAAAGAGGCGCTTCTGTCTGGCGTTCAAACGGCGAATCCTTTGCTATTCGGCAATTGCAATTTTCCTCAAACGGACAAGCTTCAGGCGGGAACGGGGGCTGCGACTGGCGCCTTGGGCTTGCGAGCCCGCGAAGCGCGCTTTTCGGCGGGTGGCTGACGATCGCTTTTCTTCAGAGAACTAATGACCATCGGGGTCACGAACTTTTTCTCACCGTGATCGTCGAACTTAATAACAATTCGCTCATCGCTGCTCGAAAGCACGGTGCCCAAGCCAAACTTCTGATGCTCAACCTGAGCACCCTGATTAAAATTCGCCATATTAGTGTAGGAGCACTCCTAGTGTGTTCTGCCAGATGCTGCCAAGAAGGAATACGGGCAAGTTACACATTCATATTAGCATAGGCCGGCAATACGACAGGCGCGGGCCAAAGGCGCGGAACGCACACGGCATAAAGAAAATGGCGATTCCCAGTAAACTGAGGATTCGCAGATCCGGCTGTTGACGGAGCCGACCGGATTCTGCCGCACGCAGCCGCTGGATATCACGCCTTCAGTGCCCTACAAGAAGTTGCTATTTCGCTCACGACGAACATTTTCTATTCCAGCGGGTCGCATAAAGATGGTTCTGGGATGGATCTGGGAGACGCCAAAGCGGCGGCTCCCAGGAGAGGACCGCGTCCCTTCCCGGAGAACCGCGGCCGCGAGCAAGCGCATGTCAGAAGCCAGGGTATCGAAGAACGCTGTAGCTGGCCAGCCTGAGAGCGTCGGAACTGATGCTTGAGATGAGCCCTTTCAGCCTGATCGTTATACCCTGCTGAATGGGCGAACTGACGAGTGTTGGCAGAAGGTTCAGAACGGTGCCCCACGTTTGTATGCCGATCTGCGCGCCTTCGGTTCCGATACCCGCGTCGGCGTGCCCGGCGATCCCGGCATCCTGCGGATTGCCATGTCTGAGGAAGAGCTGCGTCGTACCCCAGTCCACTTCGAAGTCGAAGCCCGAAAGGGTACCCGTGTGGACGAAGTTGAATTTAATTTCGATGCGATCTCCGGGCTGCATGGCGGCCGCGTTCAGATCGCAGGAACCAAGCAGGGTCGAGATCATGGCGCTGGTACTGCGTCCTGTATTGCTGCAAATTACCTGCGCCACCACCGAGTTGGGAGCGCCTCCGCCCGAGCCCTGAATCTGTCCGATGTTCCCCGTCGATGGATCGAGGCGATAGGAAGCGATCAGGGTATCGCCCGGCTCCGGAGGGCTGGCGCCAAGAAAAGTGAAACTGGAATTGGTCAGCGTGTAATCGACCCCGGCCTTCATGTAGAGACCATTGCGGTAAAGAGAGAGACTCGATCCGCTTGGCGGGTTCGCCAGAGTGAAGGTGACGTTGGTGCCGTCGACAAGACCGCCGGGAGTCTCGGCGTCGAAGAAGATCGCGCCCTGACTTCCGCACGGACCGGCCGTGCCATCCACAAAAACGCAGTCGCCCGGACTGCCCACCGCGGTTTCCACCTGGCCGCTTTCATTAATGATGGCCACGCTTGAGGTGCCGAACCCCGGGCCTTTGACGGGGCGCACGGCGAGGTCGGCAACCAGTCCGATGACGGTGGATTCGAGAATCGGCGCGGTGTTACCGGTGTTATCGGTGCTGCCGCCCCCTGAGTTGCCGCTGCCGCTTACCGTGCCGGTGCGAACCTGCGCAACGGTCAGAGCCTTTGCGCTCGGTGGCACAGTCCACGTCTCGGTGAATTGCTGGCGGCCGTCGCTCTGATAGTGGACTGTGTAAACGTTGGCGGGGACCGGAGCGGTTGAGTTCGGGACCAATTGCACCTGAAGGTTTCCGTTGACCACCGGCACGTTGCGGCTCTGCTGCACGATGGTACCGGGATTGGCGGTATCGAAGGTATTCCACTGGATGTACAGCGTTCCGGTGAACCTGGTTCCGTCCGCCTTAAAAAGCGTGTCCTGAATTGTTGTCAGGCTCGATTGGGCGAAGGCCAGGGCGGCTAGTGCCGACGCCAGAATTGCGCCCCGAAAATGTGTCGATGGTTTCAAGAAAGTTCGCATGCTCCTCACTGCCAACAGCATTAACACCGGGACCGGCCATCGCAGGCATGCAGGCATGAGGGGGTTGACGATAACTACAGGCTGTTAAGGGAGTTGGCGAAATTTACAAAGCTCGTGACTGATAGAGGCCGTGCGTGCGAATGTAGTCGAAAACCGCGATGGGGACAGACACGGATTCATCGCCGACTTCTGTATCGGGCTTCGCGAGCCGCCGCCGAATTTCGGAGGAAGAGAGAGGAAGGCTGAGGCCGGCCAGTTCATGAACAACCGCACCGGGAGGATTTCTGTATTGAGCGCCGGGCCTCGCGACGACGATGAATTCGACGGAACGAACGACATCCTGCCAGCGATGCCAGGTTTCGATTTCCGCGAAGGCATCTGCGCCGATGAGGAAACCCAGGGGACCTCTTCCCTGCGCTTCCAGTCTTTCAATGGTCACGACGGAATAGCTGCGTTCGGCGCCCTGTTCAATGCGGGACACCTCGAAGCCGGGTTCTTCGGCGCAGGCGAGTTCCACCATCCGCACACGGTCCTCATAGGACGCATAGGCGCCGTGGGACTTGTGCGGCGGATTGGCGGCCGGGACGAACAGGACCTTCACGGGCGCGAAGAGGGCGAACGCAGCCCGCGCGATCTCGATATGCGCATTGTGGATGGGATCGAAGGTTCCGCCGAAGAGGACGGTCTGGAATTTCATCGCGTGGGGAGCGCGGGGCGAACGGAGTGTCCGCCCCCGAGGAGAATCAACTGCGCTCGATCTTTACGGAGTTGACCTTTACATCTTTAGAGGGCTTGTCCTGCGAGTTGCGGGGAACCTTCGAAATTTTCTCGACCACATCGTAGCCTTCCACGACTTCTCCGAAGATGCTGTGCTTGTTGTCGAGCCAGGGGGCGGCCGCCACCGTGATGAAGAACTGGCTTCCGTTCGTGTTGGGGCCGGCATTCGCCATCGAGAGCAGACCGGGCTTCGAGTGCTTCAGCGAGGGATGGAATTCGTCCGCGAATTTGTATCCCGCGTCTCCTGTGCCAGTCCCCTTCGGGCAGCCGCCCTGAATCATAAAATTCGGGATCACACGATGGAAGATCAGCCCATCGTAAAACGGCTTGCCGGTCTTTTTGCCTTCAACCAGGTCGGAGAAATTCTGAACTGTCTTTGGCGCCTCATCGGAGAGGAGTTTTACTTTAAAGCTGCCCTCGCTCGTATCGAACAGGGCGTACGTTTCATTTGCCATAAGCCAATTTTAGCGGCTTCGCTTACGCGGCCCCGCTTCACATTTGCGAACACTGTTTGCGGGCCGCCATCGAAGCAAGCTCATCGGCACGGTTGTTGTCGTCATGCGAGGCGTGGCCTTTGGTCCACGACCACTGCGTCGCATGCCTCGACACCTGAGCATCGAGTTCTTCCCACAAATCGCGATTGATTACCGGCTTCTTCTGAGCCGTCAGCCAGCCGCGTTTCTTCCATCCCGCGACCCACGACGTGATGCCGTTCTTCACGTATTCCGAATCGGTCACGACCTCGACATCGCACTTCTCTTTGAGCATGCGGAGCCCTTCAATAGCGGCTTGCAGCTCCATGCGGTTGTTCGTGGTGTGCGCTTCGCAGCCATAGATTTCCTTCTTGTGAGCGCCGTATCGAAGGATCGCCGCCCAGCCGCCCGGTCCGGGATTTCCGAGGCACGCGCCGTCCGTGATGAGTTGAATTTTTTTCACCAGATTCCTCTTGTACCATTGCCCTTCGGAGCGCCCTTTCCGCACCCGGGACACGCGGCCTCTCAAAAACCAAAATCACACTCCCAAACATTTTTCAACATTTTCGGTTTATCTTTTTACGATTTCGTTTCATAATGATGAGCAGGGAGAATCACCAACATGGCTACAGCCAAAAAGGCAGTAAAGAAGGCAGCACCGAAGAAAGCCGCCGCTGTGAAGAAAGCTGCACCGAAAAAGGCAGTGAAGAAAGCACCGGCAAAGAAGGTTGCCGCAAAGAAGAAATAGTAGTCGCTGTCCGACAGGAGCAGGGCTGGCCGGAAGTTCGGCGGACCTGCTCCTTTTTTTTTGGCTTCGCGGTTTTTTGCTCCGCGGGCCTTTAGAGCCGCGCCCAGTAAAGGTAAGCGATCATCGTCTTCCCGTCGATGATCTTGTTTTTCCGTATCGCCTCAGTCAGTTCCTTCTTCGTGAACCATCTGGTCTCAATACGTTCGTCCTCCATGGGCTGCGCCTCACCCTGCTTGAGGTCCGTCGCGAGAAAAATCGTCATTTTTTCCTGCAGGAAGCCGGGACTTGGGTAGAAGGTCGTGAGCTTCTTCCATGTCTTTGCACGCAGACCTGTCTCTTCAATCAGCTCGCGCTTCGCGGCCTGCGACGCCTTCTCGCCATCGTCGATTTTGCCGGCCGGCAGTTCCCAGAGGAATTGCTCCGCAGGCAGTCTGTATTGACGCACGAGCAGGACGCGGGCCTTGTCGTCCACCGCCATCATGACGGCCGAGCCGTTGTGGCGAACGACGCTGCGCTTGATTTGCCATCCCGTTTTGTCGGAGGCTTCATCCTCTGTGACGCGGAACAATCCGCAGCTGTAGACTTCCTTTGACGATTTGATCTTCATGGCTTTCCTTTGGTGCGGATCGACTGGCTGAAGCGCTCGGCCGGCAGTGTGTTGACCACGTCTTCGGCCGTGAGCCAGCCGCGGCGCGCCGTGGCCAGACCATAGCGCATGTTCAGCAGGTGCTTCGGGTGATGAGCGTCAGTCGAAACGATAAACTTCGCGCCCTTCGATTTCGCCGCGCGCACGTGGCTCGCATTGAGATCCAGCCGCTCCGGGCTCGAATTGATTTCAAGCCATACGCCGCGATTCACAGCCTCCGCGACGACGCGATCGAAATCGAAGGCGTAGGCTTCGCGATGCAGCAGCAGGCGCCCAGTGGGGTGGCCAAGCGCCGTGAGCCACGGGCACTCGAGCGCGCGCAGCAGGCGGTCGGTCATGGCGTCGGGCTCAAGCGCCATGTGACTGTGGATGCTGCCGATCACAATATCGAGTTCGGCGAGCGCATCCCATTCGATGTCGAGCGCGCCTTCTTTGAGAATGTCGCATTCGAGGCCCGAGAAGATACGGATACCGAGGTGGCCGCTCTCATTGAGCCTGCGCACGGTGCGGGCGAACTCGGCGACGCGCGCTTCATCGAGGCCCATAGACATGGCCATGGCCTTCGAATGGTCTGTGATGGCGATGTATTGGTAGCCGAGCGCGCGCGCGGCTTCGGCCATCTCTTCGAGCGTGGCGCGGCCGTCGGTGGCGGTGGTGTGCATGTGGAGGTCGCCGCGAATATCCTGCGCGCGGACCAGAGCGGGCAGGGCGCCAGCTTCCGCGAGATCGATCTCGCCCGAATTCTCGCGCAGCTCAGGCGGGATGAAGGCCAGTCCGAGCGCCTGGTATATATCCTCTTCGGTTGCACCCGCCACGCGCGAGTCGTCGGAGGCGCGGAACAGCCCGTATTCGCTGAGTTTGAACCCCATGCGGATGGCGCGCTGGCGCAACGCAACGTTGTGTTCTTTGCTTCCGGTGAAATACTGCATGGCCGCGCCGAAGGTATCGTGATCGAGCGCGCGAACATCGACCTGCAGCCCTTCGCGCCCGAACCGCACGCTGGTCTTGTTGACGCCGCGGCCGAGAATCTCCTGCACTTTGGGATGCGCGGCAACCTTCTCGAGCGCCGCCGCGGCGTTGGGTCCGGTTACGAGCAAGTCCAGATCGCCGATGGTTTCTTTTCCACGGCGCAGGCTTCCGGCGGGGGTGATTGCTTCAATGCCTTCGAGATCGCCGAGCCAGGCGGAGAGCTCGCGCGCGGTGCTGTCGGCGAAGCTCAACAGGAAGCGGCCGGTGCGTTCCTTGTATTGCATGATGCTGCGCAACACTTTCTCTTCGAGCTTCGCGCCCATGCGGGGCAGTTTGCGCAGCTTCTGGTCGCGGCAGAGCTGTTCGAGCTCATCCATCGACTGAATTTTGAAGTGCTCGAACAGCAGCGCAATGCTCTTCGCCCCG
>JBDUBZ010000356.1:0-4274 GCA_040003745.1 Terriglobia bacterium | reverse complement strand
CGGGGATCGGGAAATAACGCGAGGCGTTCCATGAGAAGGCATCTATTCCGGTATCCCTTCCGCCCCAAACCTCGAAGCTACGCAGAATTGTTTTGGCGAGGATCTCGGGGCAAACCGCAGCACCCTGATGTTTGGAGGAGGCATCCAGTTCTATGAAGGATTTGAACCTGCCCAGAGCGATTGGAATAGCTGTACGGTGGCGGGACTCTTCTTGGAAGTCAACCAAGTTCAATGCATACTCCTGCGCTTGTTTCAGTGCCGCAAGAGCCGTGGCCGTGTCCCCGCCTTTGTACTCGATTACATAGATCACGTCACTCGCCAGGAGCACGCAGTCCACTCTTTGGCCGATGCCCGGCAGGACGTACTCCAGCAGCACCCACCATTGTGAAGCTCCGGGAAGTAATTCAAGAAGTTCTCGAAGCGCCTTCTGCAATTGAGTAATTTCGCTCTTCCATGAAGAGATTGTGGCCGGGTTGGTGTCGAAGCCTTCGGCGGCTAGTCCCGTCGTTAGGCGGCCCAAGAGTTGGTCGGGATGGACTTCAATGAAAGCTTCCATCTTGTCCATGTACGGTGCAGACACCTCTGAATTGTGACACTTCTTATGGCCACTTCGACGAGAACGTCCAAACCTGATTGTGCGATTCGGCGAATAAAAATCCCGCCCAACCGCGCGCCGCTACTTTCCTATGCCCGGAAGCATTGGTTTGTGCGCAGCGGGGCCCATTCTGGCGGACTCAGGCTCGAGGTCTTTTTCATCCCCCGTTGTCGATCCCAGTGGTGAGGGATCACGGGCTAATTGGCCCATTTTTCCCTTTCCTCTCAACAAAAGGCAAAAAAACCAAAAGCGCGCAATGCTACCGTCGAGCCGGAAGTAGACAAGGAGAACAATCCATTGCTAGACCACAAAGAGCTCGACGACATACTCAACCCCAACAAATATCCGGAAACGCTCCCAGATTTCCTAACCGCCGAACGCAACCCATACACCGGCCAACTCGGCCTCATGGACCGCACCGACCGCCCCCATTACGACAAACACTGCAACGGCATCATCGAATGCCTCAAGCCTGCCAACGCCCTCGAAAAGCAACTCGCCTGGTCCATCGCCTCCGACTACTGGCGCCTGAATCGCGCCCGTACCATAGAAGACGGCATCTTCGCCAACTCCCACCCCAACCCATCCGGCGAATTCGGCCCCACCCCCGTCGAAAAGCAAATCGCCCAATCCGTCACCGCCGCCTTCATCATCAAGCAGTCAGATTTCAAATTCCTCAGCCAGTACGAAATGCGCATCCAGCGCACCCTCAACAGGAACAAAGCCGAGCTCAAGCAACTCCAAACGGAACGCCGCCGCTTCGAAGCAGCGCAGCCTCCTCCGGTCCTGGAAATCGTGCCGGTCCCCGATCCAGCCGGAAATGGCTTTGTATTTTCAAATCCCCCGGCCGAACCGGAAATGGCGGCCGAAGCCCGCGCAACCGCCCCGGCCAGCCCGGCGCCAGCCCCCGTGTTCAAAGCGAACCAGCAGTCAGGCCTTATCCCCACGAATACCGAAGCGCAGGGCAATACCAGTGGTCAGGGTTTTGCTTATTCAAATCCTCTTGCAGGGAACGGTAACCGGCTACTCATATCGCAAAGCCTCGATCGGATCCAGCCGTGAAGCCTTCAGCGCCGGCAGCAGCCCCGCAAACAGGCCGATAAACTCCAGCACCACCGTTGACGTGATCACGGCAAATCGCGAAACATGCAGATGAATGTCCCCAGTGCCCGAATCGTCCTTGAACAAAGGACCCAGCAGGGGAAGTGTCTGTATACCGGCCGTCACGCCCCATCCGATCAGCACGCCGATCAATCCGCCGACCGTGACAATCGCCATCGCTTCCATCAAAAACTGCCCCAGAATCGCGCCTCGCGTTGCGCCGATCGATTTCAGCACGCCGATCTCACGCGTCCGCTGCGTAACCGAAACCAGCATAATATTCGCCAGCCCCACGCCGCCGATTGCGAGTGTCAGCGCGCCAATCAGCCCCAGCAGCACCTGCAGCGCCATCGACATCGTGTCGATAACCTTCATGAATTCGTTGAAAACAAACAACTGCAGCGCGCGCTCGTCGTTCGCCGAAAAATTATGCAGGCGGCCGAGCGTGGCGCGCACATCTTTAATCGCCTTCTGGCGAAACACGGGGTTCGCAGGCATCCAGACGATATCCTCGGGATATTTCACGTCCCGCAGCAGCGAACCCGTCGAATAGGGAATAAAAAGGCACTCGTTATCGGGCGTATTGTAATTCGAAATCTGCGTCTTGGTCTTCAGCAGACCCACAATCTGAAACTGCAGCCCATTGATGGCGATCGTCTCGCCCACCGGCGGAATCTCGCCCAGCAGCTTTTCCGCCGCCTTCGAGCCAATTACGGCAACCCGCACTTTTCCCTGGAAGTCGCCCCCGGAAAGCCAGCGTCCGGAAGCCAGCGTCATGTTGCGAACGGTTCCATAGGCAGGGTCCACCGCCCTCACCGTGAGGCTCTGCTGGCGGTACCCCCGCACCACCACTGCGCCCCGGACCAGGATCTCGTTCGATACCGCGCCCACCAGCGGTACCGTGTCCCGGATAATCTGCGCATCGCCTTCCTCCAGGCGAATTTTATGCCCGGAACGTTCGCCACCTGCCTGCATGCTGGTCTGGCCGCCGTACATCAGGATCAGATCCTGCCCCACGGCTTTGAAAGACAGCTGCAGTGCCGCGCCAAAACCTTCGCCGTAGGAATAGAGAATCACGAAACACGCCACGCCCCACGACAGGCTCGCCATGGTTAGCAGACTGCGCTGGCGGTTGAACTTCAGCGCGGAAGCGGCCTCGCCGAGAATGCCGCCGGCGCTAATTCTACCTTTCATACCGCAGCGCCTCGACGGGCGTGAGCGAGGCCGCGCGCCACGCGGGGAAAAGCGCCGAAGCGATCGCGATCACGCTCAAAGCCCCGAAAGAAAGCGCAGTCGTGACGCCGCTCACCGGCAGGCCGGGGAACATGTCCGGCATCTTTACCAGCGTCAGCGCGCTCGAAAGCCCGAACGCGATAGCCCAGCCCACGAAGCCGCTCGAAAACGCGAGAACGCAGCCTTCCACAAGAAAATCGACCATGATCCGCGACTTTGTGGCGCCCAGAGCCTTGCGCAGTCCAATCTCGCGCGTTCGCTCAGACACCGTCACGAGCATAATGTTCATGACGCCGATGCCGCCGAGCGAAAGCGTCACAAACCCGATGAATCCCAGAAAAGCGGTCATAGAATCGAAGATTCCGGCCACCTGCTTCTGATCCTCCACCGTGTCCCAGGCGTGCACTGCGCTTTCGTCGCCCGGCGCAAAACCATGCCCCCGCGCAATGATTTTTCTGACCTGGCGGCGCGCCTCCACATACTGGTCGAGCGATCGCGGCTGATAGATGATCTCATCCAGAAGCCCCGGCTCGTAGTACTTCGCCGGTGGGACATCCCTGGTCATCGTGGTGTAGGGCAGCCAGATCTTCTTTTCATCCAGGCCCGAATAATTGCTGTTCTGTTCCTTCTCCGCCATCACGCCGATAATCCGGTAGGGGATCGAGTTGATCGCGATCGTCGTTCCATTCACTTCCGGGTGCGCCGCGAAAAGCTGCTTTTCCACGTCCGTGCCGATGACGCAGACGCGTTCACCGGCCTTTTCCTCGGCATCGGTGAAGAACCGGCCCTGGGCGATAGGAATCGTGCGAACGCTGGGGAAAAATGCCTCCACGCCGCTTACATCGAAGGCGCCGCTGTTATAAGCGCTGGTGGCCCGCACGTTACCCTGCAGTTCCGCCGCCGTAATCTTCACCAGATAAGCTTCGCGCCGGATATTCTCGACATCGGAGTAATTCAGCCGGATGCGCCGGCCTGCCCGCTCGCCGCCCGCCTGCTTTTCCGTTCGGCCCCCAAACAGGATGACGATATTCTCGCCGAGCGACTTCATGTTGTTGCGCTGGCCTTCTTTGAAGCCGTCGCCCATCGCGACAATCAGCACGATCGAACTGACGCCCCACGCAATACCCGCCATGGTGAGCAGGCTGCGAAGCTTGTTACGCAGCAGACTTTCCAACACCTGCCCCACCAGTTCGCTCAGGTAAGTCATGGCCTACTGCAGGACGACCTGCTGGCCCTCGGTCAGACCCGTCAGCACCTGGGTCTTTGCGCCATTACTGATGCCCGTCGTGATCGCCACCTTGCGAAACCCTTTCTCGTTTGTGGGGTCCGGAATCTCCGCCGCGGC
>JBDUBZ010000355.1:0-4276 GCA_040003745.1 Terriglobia bacterium | reverse complement strand
GGTCGATGCCCTTCTGAATATTGCTCTTCGCGTCGCTGAATTTGCCGCGGAGAATTGCATCGAGGCCCATCGCAATGTAGGCACGGGATTCTTCGCCTTTCTTGGCGTTATTCCAGTTCGAATCGGAGAGCTTCGGGTCCGGCTTGGCCGCCGTCTTCAGCAGAACCAGAGCTTCCTGTGCGTACTTGTCGGCCTTCGTGAGCCGATCTTCCCTGTCAAGATCGTTTCGGTGCGTGCTTTGCGAATAAATATCCGCCATCAGCAGCAGCGTCTTGAAATTATTCGGGTCGACCCCGATCGACTCCTCACCAAAGATCACGGCCTTCAGATCGTCACCCTTCTGGTGATAGGCGGCCGCCTCGATTAAACGAGCGAGGCCTCGGTATTCCGTATCCGGATACTTCGCCAGCAGAGCCTCGGCGAGCGCAATGCGCTGGTCGATGTCCGTGGCTTTACCCATGGCGATCACCATCTTATTTTCGTCCCCGGATTTCGGCTTTGGCTCGTGGCTGAGGCCTTTGGCGGGTTCTGTCACTGCCTGAGCTTCGGCAGGAGCAGTCTGGGCACAAGCCGGCGCGATTGCGGGTACGACAGCGAGAAAGCCTGCGACGAGTAATTCGGTACGCCTCATAGGGGTAGATCCTCGGGTGACGCCCGGGCCGCAAGGGCGAAACTACAATGCCCTCAGGGGTCGCGAGCACAACGACAATACCCTAACGAGTTGCGAGCGCAACTCCGGCAACCATGACAGCCGCCCCCACCAGGTTGACGGCATTCATCTGTTTCACCGGCGAACCCAGCAATCCGAAATGCGAAAGCACGAGGCCGCCCGCAATCTGACCGGAGATCATAATCAGCGTCAGCGGTCCCGCTCCGATCTGAGGAATGAGCCATGCAATTCCAAAGACCAGGCTTGCACCGAGGGCGCCGGCCGTCAGCAACAGGGGATTCACCTGCGTAAGAGGCTGAAGGGCACCGGACTCCCATCCGCTGAAGCCGATGATCAGCGCCATCACAGCACCGACGCACCAAAACACCGCATTGCCGACACGGGCATTGTTGATCGCGGCGCCTACCTTTCCGTTCATGGCCAGATGAACAGTCAGCACCACTCCAATTATCACGGTAAATACGTAAAGCTGCAGTTTCATAAGTCTTCCGCCCTGTCTTCTTGCGTAATCCGCAAGCTATGTTGCGCAAATAGAATGGGATGATATCAAGGGCAGACGAGCGAAGTCAACAAAGAGCGCGGTTTTGCTGAGCCGCTGGAGTCCGGAAACAAGATTCTAAGGCAGCGGCGAGCCAAGCAGTTCGCCGATCTGTTGCGCGATCCCCATAACCCTGGCGCCGTATTCTTTATCGAGATCGGGCGGAAAACGGGCAACCGGAGCCGAGACTCCAATAGAGGCGATGATGTAGCCCGCCTGATCGCGAATCGGCGCAGCGAGGCAGCGCACGCCATCCATATATTCTTCTTCGTCGGTTACATAGCCCCTGGTGCGGATTCGGCTGCACTCGCGGACCAATTCAGCGACGGACACTATCGTGTTTTTTGTCAGGCGTGGCAATGGGGTATCGCCGAAAAGGGACCGCAATTCTTTCTCGTCGAGATCCGCCAACAGCGCTTTGCCATGGGACGTGCAGTGCAGGGGAAGGAACTCGCCGCTCTGCCCTGAAATCGCGATAACGTGTCTGGCGCCGCAGTGATCCACGAAAAACGCCTTCGATCCTTCGCGAAT
Organism: Terriglobia bacterium; assembly: GCA_040003745.1. Lineage (GTDB taxonomy): Bacteria > Acidobacteriota > Terriglobia > Bryobacterales > Bryobacteraceae > BOG-234. The sequence continues at coordinate 2,537 of JBDUBZ010000355.1, read as the reverse complement.
AGCGAGGTGCGCGGTTTCGTTTATACTGCCTGCCAGCAGTTTCAGATGTTCCTGGGCCACAGCCGACAGCATGCGGCTCCAGTCATACTTCTGCGAAAGCCGCCAGACCGAAGTACCCAGAAGATACTCCTTACCCGAACTGGGATTCGCCAGAAAGCCTCTGCGCTTCAGCGTATTGGCCAGGCGGAAAACGCTGCTGCGGTCGATCCCGAGAACCGCTGTAAGGCTTGCCAGCGACACGGGAACTCGCGATTTGGCGACCGTGTCCAGAATCATTAGTCCACGGTCGAGGCTTTGAATGGACGGCGTTTCGAGAAGGGTTCGTTTGACTCGGCGCGTGGTCGCTAAAGGAGCGTTTGGCATGAGGTCGGCGGGAACCAGTATTGCAGACTTACCAGAGCCCTGATCGATAAGACGTTATTCGGCAGGAGGCCCGAACGCGAGCATAAGATTTCCCGGCTGCCCCCCGACGTAGCCCGTGTACCCCGATGTAACAAAGACCATGCCGCCCGCGATAGTGGGACCAGGCCCTCCGATCGAGCCACCCCGCGTGGAAATTCCGTTCACAGTCTTCAACTCCTGTGTAGTGTCATACGCCCAGAGTTGTCTGCCGTCGGAGGTGGAAAAGGCGTGAAGCGTTCCGTCCAGGCCACCGGCGAAAACAACTCCCGGAATGACGCTGAGAGCCGCGCTGAAGCCCGGATGCGTACTCATCGATTCCTGGGGTGGCGCTGGCGCATACCATCGTTGAGAGCCGTCAGTAAGGCGCAGCGCTGCGATTCCACCCGAGCGCACTCCGAAATAGGCGTTCTCCTCGTCCAGCGCTCCGCCGAAGACAATCTCCCCGTGGTTGATATCGGACTTCCAGACCAATGCGCCTTTTTTATCGGGATCGTGCGCCCACACAACGCCGGACTTTTGGCCCGCAATCAGAAGATTTTTGCCTCCCGGTAAGGTCGCCATCATCACACCGGCTGAAAAATCCCAATCCGGATTGTGTGGGGTCTCGGGGCAGTAATAGTCCGCGGGCAGAGTGGCATTCGCTCCTCCCCGGCCCCGGCCCCCACGTCCCGGGGTCCTGGGCGCGAAATCGGCGGGAGGAGGTCCCTTCGGACAACCGGTATGCCAGACGTCCCCGGCTTCGTCCTGAACTGCCCAGAGAATCTTTCCCGTGTTCATATCCATCGAGATCAAAGCATCCGATCTGCCCGTATCCGGTTCCGAGAACGCGTTGCCTGTCGACACGTACACGGCCTTCCGTTTCAGATCGAGCATGGTCGGCCCCCAGACGCCGGCGCCCGCCGGGCCAATGAATGTCTTTCCGGTGGATGTCTTACGCTCGGTGGGCTGCTCGTCAATCGTGTAGGTCTTCCAGATCTGTTTGCCCGTGTCGGCGTTCAGAGCCACCACTGCGCCGCGGAATGAACAACACGGATAGTTGACTCCCGCCGAATCCGGTTCTTCAAGGGACGCCACTGGAACGTAGAGCCTGCCGTTGTTGAATTTGATCCCACCCCGGACGCGTGCAACCGGGTGGGAATCCACCAACGTCTTCCAGAGGAGCTCCCCGTTGGCGGTATCGACCGCGTAGACATTACCCCGTATGTCCCCGAAGTAAGCAACGAATTGTTTGCCCGATGCTGTTTTTGGCTCGATCAGTATCGCGCTCGCCACACCGCCCTGCGCCTGAAACGACCAATAGACACACCCGGTCTTTGCATCGAGAGAATAAACGTAACCCGAGTCGGCAGCGGCGAAGACCCGTCCCCCCACAATCGTCGGCTGGCCGAAGGGCGCCGAAGACCCAGGGAACGCGAACGCCCACTTGAATTGCAGTTTCGAGACAGCAGCCGGCGTAAGACCCGCCGCCTTCGCAGACTGGAAACGCGCATTGTTGAGATCATTGCTCCATCCGTTCCAGGAAGGCAACGAATTCATGTCCTTGATCGGCTCACTGGAAGAACAGCGATTCGGCATGTCCTTCGCCTCGGGGCGATCCCCGGATGCGAGGGTCCTGCCACCCACCCATTCGGCGATATCCCGGATCTGCTGCTCCGTCAGATTCGCTTCCTTCGCCTGGTTGCGCATCGAACCCGTGGTGAGGGCCTCGTAAATGCGGCTCGGCGGCATCTGCTTCAACACAGCCGGAAGAGGCGCGCTGTCGATCTTTCCATGGCAGTTCAGGCACACGGCCCCAAATATTCTGGAGCCTCCCGAAAAGGTGGAACGGAACGTCGCGGCCGGGGAGTTCTGCTGCGCGCTGAGGCTGGGAACGGATGCGGCGACCGCGATCAGCCCGACAATGACCTGAAACTTGAGCGCTCGTTTCATTTGCGCTTACCAGGCGGGCGCGAAGGCCAGCAGCACATTCCCGGGAACACCGTTCTGAAATCCCACATATCCCGAACCCACGAACACCATGCCGTCCGCAACTGTAGGCCCGCCGGCGCCGATCGAACCGCCTTTGGCGGGTACGCCATTCACGGTTTTAAATTCCTGTGCCGTATTGAACTCCCAGATTGGGTTGCCGTTCTCAG
>JBDUBZ010000354.1:0-4295 GCA_040003745.1 Terriglobia bacterium | reverse complement strand
TGCCGATCTGATCCTCGGCAAAATCCAAAGACTTTGTGAGCGAATTTCTAACTCAGGACACTAGATCCCAATTCTGATTCGAGCACGGCGGGTCGGACGCTTGTTGCCTGTTATCGCTTTTGGCCATGAAGAGGTTTCAGTGGTACAACAAATCCCTTTTGCCGAGGATCCAGATCATTCTACTCTCCTTGGGACAGCTGACGACGCATGGGATCAACGTCAGACTTGCGGAAACGCGGCTTTCGCTTGTCATTCGATGTTCAGCTGGCACAAGTCTGGTTGAGGAAGTGCGGCAGTTGGCCGGGTCATCGCCGCCGTCCCGCGAGCTCAAGCGCACGCCCCCTATGTCACCGGTCCAGGATTGAAAAGCGCCAGCGCATTATGCAGCCGCCACTGCTCCGCCCACGTCTTCCGCCGCCCGCTCGCCACATCCAGCAACAACCGGAACAACTCCCACCCCACATCCGAAATCGAAGCCTGTCCGGTCGCAATAGTCCCGGCATCCAGATCAATCAAATCCGGCCACTTCTCCGCCAGCGCCGTCCGCGAAGAAATCTTCAGCACCGGCACCAAAGCCAGGCCATACGGGCTCCCCTCGCCCGTCGTGAAAACATGCAGATTCATAGACGCCAACTGCAGCGTCCCGCAAACAAAATCGCTCGCCGGCGTCGCCGCAAAAATCAGCCCTTTCGCCGTGACCTTCTCCCCATGCGAAGCCACCCCGCGCAACGCCGTAGTGCCCGCCTTCACCACCGACCCCAGCGACTTCTCGACGATATTCGACAGCCCCCCGCGCTTATTCCCCGGCGTCGTATTCGCACTGCGGTCCGCCATGCCCTGTGCCAGATATTCGTCGTACCACCGCATCTCGCGAATCAGTTCGAGCGCGATCTCTTTGGTAGCCGCGCGCGGCGTCAGCAGATGCACGGCATCGCGCACCTCGGTGACTTCCGAAAACAACACCGTCGCCCCGGCGCGCACCAGCAGATCCGCTGCAAAGCCTACCGCCGGATTGCAAGTCACGCCCGAAAACGCATCGCTGCCCCCGCACTGCAGGCCCACAATCAAATCCGCCGCGGGACGAACCGTTCTTCGCCGCCGGTCCACTATCTCCAGCCGTCTTTCCGCCGCCCGCATGATCGCCGACACGGTTTCCATAAACCCACGCTCATCCTGTAACCGCACGATCCCGTCGTTTTCAAGCACCGGCAGATCCGATGAAATCAACCGCGCGGGCTGCATCTTCTCGCAACCCAGACTGACGATCAGCGGAGTCCCGCCGAAGTTAGGATTCCTGCCGATATTCGCAATCGTGCGGATGGGAACCGCCGCGCCCGGAGCATCAATCGCAACCCCGCATCCATAGGTGTGCGTGACCGCCACCACGTCATCCACGTTGCGAAACCGCGGCAGAATCTCATTGCGGATGCGCCCCACCGCGTAATCCACAGTGGGCGCGACGCATTGCACCGTGGTCGTGATGCCGAGAATGTTGCGGGTGCCTACGCTGCCGTCTCCGTTCAGATAGCCGTCGAACGTATATCCATCGAGCGGCGGCAGTGGTTCCGGAATCGCGGTCGCCAGCGCCAGCTCGTCGAGCGGCGGAGCGGCAGGCATGCGCATCGCATCTTCCCGCACCCACGAACCCCGCGCAATCGGCCGGTTGGCATACCCGATCACCGAGCCATAACGCAACACCGGTTCGCCCGTCCCCAGATCCGTCAGCGCAATCTTATGCGACTGCGGGATCGCCTCAATGGCCCTCAGGCCCCCGGCCGCTTCGGCGCCCGCCTTCACGCCCTCGGCACTGGCAATGATGGCGACGTTATCGCGCCCGTCGATCTTAACTGCTATGAAGTTTTTTGAAGGCATCGAGACAGCGCTTCGCGGTTTCGAACTCGTCGTAGTCGCTGCCCTCCTGCTCGATCAGGTAGAACTCGACGCCGCCCGTCTTCTCCGCCGCCGCGAAGACCTGTTTCCACGGTACCGCGCCCTCGCCCAGAAGTACCCGATAGCCCTTCTCTTTGTTCCAGTCTTTCAGGTGCAGAGAGTTGATGCGGCCCGGGTTGGCCCTGATCCACGCAACGGGATCGGAGCCCATCTCGACACACGTGCCCACGTCGAACTGCATCATGAAATCCTTCGGCGTATTGGCCGCGATCACCTCGATGGGGCGTTTGCCCTCGAGCGGAGTGAACTCCGCCTGATGGTTGTGATACCCGCCGCGCAGCCCCGCCGGACGAAGCCGTTCCGCGCCCGCCGTCAGGTTATCGGCAATCGTCTTCCAGGCGTCGAGCGTCTTTGGCGAACCGGCCGAAGAGATCACCACAAACCGCGTGCCCAGCGTCTTGTTGTAATCGATGGTCTTCTGAATATTCTCCGGCTGGTAATTCTGCACGTGATTGTGGGTCGAGAGGCACTTCACGCCCACGTCGTCGAGCAGCTTGCGGAGATCCTTCACCTGCTGCGGCGTCCAGTCGATATAAGGGGCGAAATACTCCACATTCTGGTAGCCCATCGCGGCCACCTTGCGCGTGGTGCCCATAGGATCCTTCTGCAGGGCATTCCGCACGGAATACATCTCAAGCCCGACCGGGATTTTCTTCGTCTGGGCCAGCGCCGCGCCCGCCGCTGTCAGTCCCGAACCGGCAATGAAATTTCTACGTGTGATTGCCATATCGAAGCGCCCAACATATCACTTCTGGACTTAGTGCCCGGTCTTGCCCGCGCTGATCAGATTGGCGAAGATTCGATACGCGCCCGGAACGCCTGCCGGCAGTTGGCGGAACCATGAAAACGCCGTAAAGATGTAGACGCCCTTACCGTATTTCGTATAGAGCAGCGAACCCTTGAGCGCCGCCTCACCCTTATCGTGCGTTTCGAGCGGGGTCTCGTAACGCGGGTCCCACTTATCCGCGAAGTAAAGGCCGCGTTCCTGAACCCAGCCGTCAAAATCGGCATGCCCAATCTCGTTGGGATAATGCAGCAGGGGCGAATTCGAGAGGTACTCCACGGGCGCATTCTCCTCCGTCACCCGGGCGTTGTTGCCGGCAATCGTGAACGGATACGGCCCCAGATGATCGAAGGCTTCGGCCACCGAAGGGCTGATCCGGCGGTCGCCGTTATTGTTGTACTGCACCACCAGTGTGCCGCCATTCTTCACGTATTCAAGCAGCCGCGCCTGGCTGGCGCGCAGATCGGGCCGCACCGAATAGGCGCGCACGCCCGTGATGATCGCGTCATACACGCTCAGATCGCCCGAGCTCAGGTCTTTTTCATCGAGCAGATCGACCTGCACACCCATCTGCCGCAAGCCCGCGGGCTCATCGTCGGAGGAACCCATCACATACCCGACACGCTTCGCCAGTACCTTCAGCGAAACCGCCGCGATACTGCCTTCCGATGGCTCCATCACGGTCTGCGCCGGAATATGCGTGTATGAAATGACGTAAACGCCGGTTGCCACCTCGGTGCCCGACTGCAGCCGGGCGATGGCCTTAAAGCGTCCCGTCTGCGCCTCTGCCGGCGGCGTGACGGTGAAGCGGGCTTCCTCGGTGGCACCCGCCTCCTTCAGTTGAAAGGGAACGGAAGCGGGCGAGACCCGCCACCCGGCGGGAAGCTCCAGCCGCAGTGTTCCGGACTGGTTCGCGACCATTGCGCGGACCTGCATGCTGGTGGTCTGGGATGCGCCCACCGGGAAAACGAAGTTGCGCGAAGGCAGATCGATGGCTACCGGCGGCTCCACCACCACCGGTCTCACAAACTCGTCTTTTGATGGATCCGCATAGCGAAAATGCAGCGGCTCGGTAATCGAAAACGTCCCGCCGCTTACAGCGAAATCGAAGCGGGCCGTCACTTCGGGAACGATATCCGCGCGCCCGATCAGCGTCTGATCCTTGATGTCGTACCAGTTCCCGTTGTTCGGCTCGCGCAGCCAGAAGGGCTGCGATAAAGGCTGCTTCGCGGGCACCGTCAGCGAAACCGGATTGGTATCGACTTTGTTGTAAGCGAGAGTCTTGTTCTTGATCGGAACATCCGTCTCGCCCCACCCACTCACATGAATCCTCGTAAGCGTCACGGGAAGCGGCGATCGGTTGAGCGCCGATAACTGCAGCTTGGCCGTCGCGCCGGGAACGTATGCGAAGGTGTCGGCCTGGGCTTCGGTCCGCAGCCCCAGGCACAGGGCGATGGTCTGGTCGATTTCTTCGAGCTTCCACTTCGCCCACTGCGATCCTGATTCTGCCAGGCCCGTAATCAGCGCCCGCGCCTCAAGCAGCGTCGCGACCGTTTTTTCC
>JBDUBZ010000050.1:0-14672 GCA_040003745.1 Terriglobia bacterium | reverse complement strand
AGATGGCCTGCCGCATCGCGGGCATCTTTAACAAGCACGGCGTCCGCAAGTATGGTGTCATCCGCATCGACTCCGCGGAGTTCGGCGTCGCCAAGTGGCGCGAGAACTCGAAGGCGAGCACCGCGCGGATCGTCGATACCTTCAAGAAGGCCGCCAAGATTGCCGCGGATCACGGCGAGCGTCTCGCCGCCGAGGGGGAGATCTGCTGGGCCGGCATGCATTCGTGGAAAGACATGCTCGACGTGCTCGAAGGCGTGGGCATGCCCGAGGCGCTCGGTTTCCAAGCCGACCTCGCGCACACCTACCTCTACACGCTCGGCTACAACGCTCCCGAATACGCCCTCCTCAAGGAAGGCTACGGCGAAGCCGAATTCTGGGCCGCTTACGAGCAGATGACCGACAAGCTGCGCCCCTGGACCATCGACTTCCACGTCGCGCAAAACGACGGTGAAGTGCACGGCGCCGGTTCGCACGACAAGACCGGCAAGCACTGCCCCGCCGATGACCCGAACGGCAAGCTCGATATCGTCAAGTGCTCCGGCTACTGGCTCAAGGACGCCGCCAAGCGCGGTGTCCAGCATATCTGCTGGGACGGCTGCATGTTCCCGAACGCCAAGCTCGAACAACCGCAAACCTGGAACGCGATCCTCGACGTGATGATCAAAGTCCGCAACGCCCACGGGTGGTGATGAAATAGCCACGAAGAGGCACAAAAGGACACAAAAAGAGATACGTGTATGGATGTCTTCGCGCTCTGCGATGTGATCCGGGAAACTGGATTTGCCATTCATAAATATCACCGCAACGGCCATCTTGAAAAAGTCTACGAGAACGCTCTTGCTCATCGGCTGCAAAAGGCCGGTCTCAAAGTTATTCAACAGCATCCCGTTCCGGTCTTCGACGAAGACGGAACTTTGCTGGGCGACTACTTTGCGGACCTTTTCGTCGCCGACAGCCTCGTCGTTGAACTCAAAGCCGTCCGCCACATCCTGGAAGAACACACCGCGCAACTCCTCGGCTATCTCCGCTCCTCTCGCATCGAGAATGGGCTGCTGATCAATTTCGGCGCTCCCAAATTCTACATCCGCAAATACATCATTGACGACGCCATCGAGAAGGAATCCGAAGTTAACCTTTAACCTTTTGTTTCTTCTGAGCCTTTTTGTGGCCACCCCTCCCAACCTATTATGAGCACAAAGAAACCCCTCAATATCGGCATCGTCGGCTATGGCTTCATGGGCCGCACGCATGCGAATGGCTACCACAACGCGGCGAAGTTTTTCGACACGCCGCTCGTCCCCGTCCTCAAGGCCGCTTGCGGCCGCGATGAAGCGAAGCTGAAGGCTTACGCGGACAACTGGGGCTTTGAGTCCACCGAGACGGACTGGAAGAAGCTCATCGCTCGCAAGGACATCGACGCCATCGACATCGTCACGCCGAATGATTCCCACGCCGAGATCGCCATTGCCGCCGCCCGCGCGGGCAAGATGGTGCTCTGCGAAAAGCCACTCTCCCTCGATGGTCCGCAGGGTGAGGAGATGGTGAAGGAAATCGAGAAGGCCGGCGTGCCGAACACCGTGTGGTACAACTACCGCCGCGTGCCTGCCGTGACTCTCGCCAAGCAGATCATCGACTCGGGCAAGCTCGGCCAGATCTTCCACTACCGCGCAAACTTTCTCCAGGACTGGACGATCAGCGCCGATCTCCCGCAGGGCGGCGCCGGCCTCTGGCGCCTGGATGCCAAGGCCGCCGGCAGCGGCGTGACGGGCGACTTGCTCGCGCACTGCATCGACACCGCGATCTGGCTGAACGGTTCGCTCACCGATGTGAGCGCGATGACCGAGACCTTCATCAAACAGCGCCAGCACACCCTCACCGGCAAGGTCGAGGAAGTGAAGATCGACGACGCCTGCACCTTCCACGGGCACTTCGCCAATGGGTCGCTGGCGCTCTTCGAGTCCACCCGCTACGCCCGCGGCCACAAGGCGCTCTACACCTTCGAGATCAATGGCGCGAACGCCTCGATCAAGTGGGACCTCCATGACTTGCATCGCTTGCAATACTTCGACTACAGCGACGAAGGTATCGTCCGCGGCTGGCGCAACGTGCACGTCACCGATGGCGACCAGCCCTACATGAAGAACTGGTGGGTGCCCGGCTTGCAAATCGGTTACGCCGAAAGCTTCACCCACCAGGTCGCCGACTTCCTCAAGGCCGCCGGCGAAGGCAAGCCCTGCCCGCCGACCTTCCGCGACGCGCTCGAGACCCAATACGTCTGCGACGCCGTCCTCGCCTCTGCCCGTGAGAAGCAGTGGAAGACAGTCAAGAAGGTGAGTTGATCCTCGGTCAGCAATGACTCTCCAAGGCCGCTCCGGTTTATGCTGGGGCGGCCTTTCTCTTGTTGGGTTGCCTGAGACAAATCGCGATTTTTCGGCTTAAATAGGGCAAAATCCGCAATGGAACCAACCGAGCCAATGGAGCCAATGGAGCCATCTTTTTGACTACCGATGAAGACGATCCTGTCTGCCATACTCGATGACGATCCGGCGCGGGTGACCGAGCTGCTTGAGGCTGATCGCGGCCTTGTGACCCGACAGGTCGAAGACGCGAAGCTCTACGAAGCGAAGATCCTTCACTGGCTTTACGTGGGAGATACCGCGCTGCATCTGGCGGCCGCGGGTTATCGGGAGAAGATCGTGAAGATCTTGCTGGCGGCGGGAGCGGACCCCAACGCAGCGGGCAATCATCGTCGCAGCGGTCCGCTGCATTATGCCGCGGATGGGTACAGCATCGGGCCCGCGTGGGACCCGCAAAGGCAAGTGGAGACGATCCGCATCCTGTTAAAGGCCGGGGCGGACCTTCATGCCGCGGACAAGAATGGCGCCACCCCGTTGCATCGCGCCGTTCGCACACGCTGCGCTGCCGCCGTCCGTTACCTGCTCGAGGCCGGGGCTGACCCCACCCGGAAGAATCTGCCCGGATCGACCGCCTTTCATCTGGCCGTGCAAAACACCGGCCGGGGCGGCTCCGGCGCGGAAAGCGCCATCGCCGCGCAGCGGCAAATCATCGAGGAGTTTCTTTCGCGGGGCGTCAGTCCCGCCATCCAAGATGGGAAAGGCAAATCTGTCGCCGACAGCGCGACGAGCGCTTGGATTCGAAGCCTGTTATCCGAATATGCGGTCTGACAATGAAAGCTGGATTATCGATGCCGGCAGCGAGGTCATTGAAAAGAAAACCCGCGACGGCATCGCCAGCCTCTCAGCCCAGGAGAGGCTCATCTATTGTCTTTGGGTCGCGGATTACTGCATGCGGAATGCCGGCGATTTCGCCAACGTCCCCGTGTTGTATCCCGACTTTCAGCGCGATGGAGTCGGTTTCGCGGCAGAGCTATCGCTGCCATTTACGCGAGAGTGCTTCTCGCTCGCGATCGAGGATCTTCAACAGGAGTATTTCGAGCGATTCGAGCGGCTGTGCGATGAGATCAAATTCACGGCTCCGAGTGCGGCGACCATCGGCAACCCTTATCCCGTGAAGATCGATTCGATTTACTTCGCGATATTTTGTTTCGCGCAGCTTTACCTATTTTCCGCTTTGGGTCGTTCGTTTTATCCCGAATTTCTCTGGTCTTGGAACTCCGTGGTCTGGGCGGCGATCTGCGCGCTCGCTTTCGGGGCGTATCCGTGGCTCCAAGCCTCGTTCTCCGGCCGGCGACGTGTTCGCTTTGGCCCCATTTTGGCTCACGCCGCAGCCCTTTTCGCCCTTTCCACGACTGTCTGCTTTGTCTTCACCGGCTGGATTGCGCTGGACCACTTTGCCGAATGGCAGCTTGGCCTTTTCCTCATTGCAGTTCCATCGGCGGTCGCCAGTGTCGTTGCGCTGCTTCTTTCGTACGGCGTTTTCCAACTCACCCGTAGCACCTCCTCGGCAACTGAAGCGCCGGATCGTTGAGATCACTCCTCAGCATGGAAAAGGCGGGGTCCCAATAGTTCCTGACTGAATTGGTGCTAGCCGGGGGGTGGGAAGGGGCGTCTAGTGGTGTATGAAGACGCTCAAAATCGGTGCGGTCGGTGCGGGTGGGTTTGGGCTTTTTGCGTTGCAGCAGTTTTTGCAGTTTCCGGGGACAGAGCTTTTTGGGATTGCGGGGACGCACCGGGAGGCGGCGCTGGCCATGGCGCGGCGGTTTGGGGCACAGGATCTGGGGGAACTGGAGGCGCTGCTGGCGAGTCCGGAAGTGGATTTGATCTACATCGCGACACCGCCTTTCCTGCACTATGCGCAGGCGCGCGCGGCTCTGCTGGCGGGGAAGCATGTGATCTGCGAGAAGCCCCTCGCTCTGGCGGATGCGGAGGCGGACGAGTTGCTGGCCCTGGCCAAGGAGCGGGGGCTGATGTGCATCGCGAATTTAATGCAGCGCTACAATCCGCTCTTCGAGGCGGTGCGGCGGGTGATCGCGGCGGGCATCCTGGGCGAATGCCTGCACGGCTGGTTTGAGAACTATGCGAGCGACGAGGGGCTGGGGGCGGACCATTGGTTCTGGGACCGGGCGAAGAGCGGGGGCATTTTCATCGAGCACGGGGTGCACTTCTTCGATCTCTTCGAGGGCTGGCTCGGGGCGGGGGAGGTGGTGGCGGCGCAGAGCGTGCAGCGTCCGGGGAGCGGCATCGAGGAACAGGTGCAGTGCACGGTGCGGTATCCGCAGGGGGTGTTGGTGAATTTCTATCACGGCTTCACCCAGCCGGGGCGGCTGGACCGGCAGGAGTTCCGGCTGCTCTTCGAGCATGGCGAGGTGACGCTGGAGGAGTGGGTGCCGGTGCGCATTCGCATTCGCGCGGCGGTGAATGAAGAGCAGACGCGCACATTGATGGAACTCTTCCCCGGGGCGCAACTGGATGTGTTGAAGACCTACGGTGGACGCGATCGCGCGGCGCGCGGGCGGCACAAGGATGTGGATATCGCCCAGGAGATCGATCTGCGCTACGGGCTGGGGGATGAGAAGATGCGCCGTTACTGCGAGCTGCTGCGGGCGCTGTTTGCGGATCAAATGGCGTGGCTGGCGGATCGGTCGCACGTGCGCAAGATCACGGAACGGAATGGCCGCGATTCGCTGGCGATGGCGGTGGCGGCCGGGCGCCTCGCCCAGGCTGGCGCGGAACGATCACCCGCCGCGGCGTGATGGGCTTTGGGCCAGCAGCGAGCGGCTTTAAATAGATTCCAAATCCGCCGGATTCAAAGCCAGAGTGCAGGCGCAGCGGCTGATGTGGTCGCGCAGCCTTATGGGTTTTGGAATCTACAGCTTCTACCGTCTTCTTCAGCCGCGCTTCCGCAAAAAGCGCATCCGCTTCTTTCTCGATATGCTTCGGCCGGGAGATGCTACGTCGATCCTGGATGTGGGAGGCAACGTCTACGACTGGGAAGGGGCGGTGCCGATTGCTTCGCCAATCACCATTCTCAATGTTGCGCCCACGGATTCCTCGGCCACGTATCCGACGCGGTTTACCTACACGTCGGGGGATGGACGCGCTCTGCCTTTTCCCGACCAGAGCTTCGATATCGTCTACGCCAACAGCGTGATCGAGCACCTCGGCACATGGGAGGACCAGCGGCGGTTCGCCCAGGAAGCGCTGCGGGTCGGCCGCCAGGTGTTTATTCAGACCCCGAACCGCTGGTTTCCGATCGAACCTCATTTCATCACCGCTTTCCTGCATTACCTGCCGAAGGGAATGCAGCACTTTTTCCTGCCACGCCTGTCGTTTCGCGGGCTGTTCCGGTCCGGCGACAATGTCGAACTGCAACAGCTCTTCCGCGAGCTCCGGCTGCTCTCGGCCGGTGAGATGAAAGCCCTTTTTCCCGGCTGTACGATTCACCGGGAGCGGCTGGGCGGGCTGACGAAGAGCCTGATCGCCATCCGCAAGGCACCGGCCAAGGATAGGTGAGCGTGACTGGGCGACGCTTTTGACGTCGCTCAGGCCGGCTCACTGGCACAGTAGCCGCCAGGTCAGCCAGCCCCAGGCGGTCAGGTGCCCGAGCACTACGACCCAGAACATGACCTGAAAGGAAGGCCTGGCGTTTTTGTGGCGAAACACCCTTTGGGCGAGGAGGGCGCCCGGCCAGCCGCCGAAGAGGTCCATCAGGTGCAAGGTGGTTTCCGCGACACGCCATTCCCCCAGCCGCGCGCGTTCTTTGTCCCACGCATACACGGCGAAAGTGATGCTGCTGGCGATCACGTACAGTTCGAAGATCCAGCGCGGAAATGACAGGTAGAAGGTGGCAATTCCCAAGGCGCCAAGGAAGACCAGCGGCAAGGGCAGCAGCAATCGGTCGGCGAGCGACCAGGCTCGCGTCCTCGCTGAGGGCGGTCGCCGATGAGGTGTCACCGTGCCGGGCATGGGAAGGGAACTAGGCCAAGGGCAGGCCGCTCGTGGCCTTGGTCCTGGTGTCGTGTTCGGCGATCAGCGAGGCCATTCCCGAAGCGGTCGAAGTGGAGCCGACGGCGGCGAGGAACTGGCACGTGGCGTAGCCTTGGCTCGATTGCTCGTAGCCAGCCAGCCATTGTTGCATGAGCGCCTGCTGCCGGGTGTCTTCGTAGGGGAAGCGCACCGGGGGATGGTCGCAGCCGCACCGCCAGGGCTTCGGGGTAAGGCGGGCGCGGAAGCTTTTCTGGATCTGGCAGAGCTTCTGGTAACGCGCATCGCAACCCAGCGAGTTGAGGACGGTGTGTGTGGAGCCGGCGAGGGGATCGTGCCAGTCCGAGGTGACGAGATAACGAAAACCGCTATGGGTGCGATAGACGCGAAAGGCCCATGACGGGTTGCTGGACTGCCATTGGCGCAGGCTGGCGAGCCGGGCATCCGTGGGGCTGGGGGCGGGCGGCGCGGAGCCGCCACGAAAGAGCCGGGTGATGGCCGCGACCAGGCCGGCTCCCGGTTTTGCGGGCGGCAGATCGATGTCGACGAACATCATGCGGGCGGTGTTGAGCACCTCGCTGCCGTAGGCGGTGCGGGTGACGACGGCAGCGCATTCATCGGCCGTCTGGTCGAGGGTGCGGAGGACCGGCTCGCGGACCTGACGGTCGGAGTAGGGGTAGAAATCCCGCTGGGCTGACTCGGAGCGAACGGCTCTTTCGCCGACGCGCCGGGCCTTGGTGTCGGCCTGGGTTTGGGCATCAGCCTGGCTTTCGTCCGAACCCGCCCAAGCCAATTGGCGCCAGCTTTCTCCCGAAGACCGGGTGCCGTGCCATTCGCCGCGCGCCCAGTATTTCGGAAAATGCATGAAGGGGGAGGGGGTTAGTTGCCCGTTTTGACCTCGACGATGTCGTGGGGGGCGCTTTCGCGCTGGCCGGCGGGGCTCACCTGGATGTAGCGGGCTTTTTCGCGCAGGGAGGCGAGATGGGGGGCGCCGAGGTAGCCCATGCCACTCTGGATGCCTCCGGCCAGTTGGGTGAGGACGATGTCGAGCGGGGGATTGACCTCCTTGAGGGCCTCGACCCCCTCGGCGGCCACTTTGCGCATGGAATCCTTGCTGGAGTGTCCGTAGCGGGCGGCGCTCCCGGCTTGCATGGCGGCCTGGCTGCCCATGCCGCGATACTGCTTGTAGAGCTTGCCGTTAATTTCCATGAGCTGACCGGGGGCCTCGGGGCAGCCGGCAAGGAGCCCGCCGCAGATGACCCCATGGGCCAGGGTGAGGGCTTTGACGATGTCGCCGCTCTTGGTGATGCCGCCATCGGCCAGAATGCGGACCCCTTCCTTCTCGGCGGCCTTGGAGCAAACGTAGAGGGCGGTGAGCTGGGGAATGCCGACGCCGGCGACCACCCGGGTGGTGCAAATGGAGCCAGGGCCCTGACCAATCTTAATTATGTTCGCTCCGCATTTACTTAAGTAAGATACTCCTTCTCCGCTTGTTACGTTTCCAGCAATAATTGGAAGATCAGGATGTTCCTCGCGGATGAGGCGGACGGTGTCGCCGACGCCTTTGGAGAAGCCGTGGGCGGTGGAAACGGCGATTACATCCACGCCCCGCTCCGCCAATTCGGCGATATGGGCGAGGATGCGATCGCGATCCAGTTCGCCGGTTGAGTTGCGGGTAGCGGTGACAGCGGCACCGCAAAGCAGGCGGAACTGATCGTCTCGCGCCGGCTTGAGCTGGCTGTGGCGCTCCTGCATGATGCGTTCGATATCACTGATCGTGAAGAGGCCGCGCAAACGGTCGGTATCATCGACGACCAGGAGCTTATGAATCCCGATGTGCTCATTGAAGAACTGATCCGCTCGGGCGATCGGGTTCTTGCCGAGTTCTTTCTCGTTGATGGTCTGCACTTGGGCCCGCGGGGTCATGGCGGCGGAGACCTTGGTGGAAGCGTAACGCGGGCGAACGGTGTGACCCGGGAGGAGACCCAACAGCACACCCTTTTCATCGACCACAGGGAAGGTCCGAAATCCGAATCCTCTTTGCTCAATCAGCGTAAGAACATCGCCAATTAATTGATCTGCAGTGACTTGAATTGGTTCCTGTATGAGGCCGTGGACGTTGTTTTTGACCCGGCTGACTTGGCTGAGTTGTTCACGCTCGGGGAGGTTGCAATGGATGAGTCCGAGGCCGCCATTGAGCGCCATGGCGATGGCCATGGGAGCCTCGGTGACGGTATCCATGTCGGCCGAGATGATCGGGATGCGGAGGCGCAGCCGTTCGTGCAATTCGGTCTCGAGATTGGTCTCGCGCGGGAGGGTTTCGGAGTAGAGCGTCGCGAGGGTGACGTCATCGTAAGTCAGCGCCAGACCGGCGTGCTCGCGAAAGAAATCGTCGGCGGGCTTGTAGAAAGTGCCGTCGACAGAAGTGGGCGGGGAGTTTGCTGCCATGTCATGGCATACACGAGGTGCTCCCAGGATGGGAAGGACGAATTTCCAAACCATCCATTCGGGTACAACCGGAGAACAGAAGGCGCGAGGCGGCTGTAAGTTCGGCTTTCCTAGGAATCATCCTTTCACGCCGCGTCGGCGGTTGGTGAGTAGCACCGCGCCAAAGCCGAGCAAACCGAAGGCTGGGCGATACGCCGGTGCTGACTCAGATCGATGCCAGTGTAAAACTGGGTATAAATACTGCTACTCTCAATAATGTCCGGCATTACCGGACACGACACAAAATGAAATAATACATACAGATACTGAAATCACAGTGAAATATACACACCGTAGACGCCGAGCAGGGCTGGCATTGACGGAGATGGCGGTCGCGCTGGCGATCACCGTCGCCGTTGGGGCCTTTTCGGCGCCGAGCATCTTGCGAGCGCATTTGCGTTTGCAAGCCTCCCAGACCCTCAAGGTCATGAGGGAAATCGAGTCCGCCAAGGAAATGTATGCCCTCAAAAACGGCATACCCGACGGCGTCACCCCCAGCTGCGCGGATCTCCTGCCGTTTGCCCGGCCGGGAAGTCCCGCAGCAGCCCAACTGGCGGCCAACCGCGTCCATGACGCGCTGGGTCGCCCTATCGCCATCAACGCGATTGGCAAACAGCCCCAACTCCACCCCGTGAGCCTGGATCAGTTTGCCCCCGCCGTTGAAGACAGCCCCCAAGAGTTCTGGGGTGAGTTAAGGCAGTACTAAAAGTCACCTGGCAACCCGGGCCTGGCAGCGCGCTTTCCGCCGCTGCCAGGCCCCTTTTATTTTTTAAAGGAGGAGCATATAAAAATTTTGAGAATTTTCCCGGCGCGGAACCCCATGTCCCTTGGAGGAGGATTCTGACTGGAAGCACAGTTTCTCTCCACATCGCACGGCAGGGGGCCGGACTCGTCGCAGGGGATGAAATACGGATGCTCCGCGGCCCCAGGGGCGTGCTATTAAAAGGAAATGTGCGGCTCTCCTGTGACCGAAGGCATCTCAATCACCCGATTTCCATACGATGACTACGTTTGGCACGTTCGGCTTCGCGCCTCCAGTGGCTCTATCGCGACGACGATTGATTTCACTGGGGCGGCAGAGGCACCGAATCGCCAACCGTCGCTCAACGGTGGTACGGATCAGCCGGATCGTGCGGAACCCTGTTGATCCGCGGGCTCTTGGTGATCTGACGCTTACCACCCAGATCGGTGCCGGTAAAAGAACTCAAACGATCATCGAAATTCAATGTGGCGGTCTGATTTCGGCATTTTTGGCTAATCACGGTAACGGTAACCTGCTTCGGCCCGGTCACCTTCCAATGCGCCTCGATACCCTGCATTTTCCAATCGTCGAGATCGAACTTTCCATTATCGCCGAACTCGACGATGCGGCCCGGTATCTCGTACATGAGCCATTTTGTACCGACAAGAAACGTCAAGAGTTGCTGATTGTTTTCAGCATTGTCGCGTTCTCCAACGGGACCCACTACTACCGGGCCGCGCTCCTGGGCCGACGCTCGCCCTTCGACAATGCCAGCCACGAACATCACCGCTACCATATTAGATAGAAGAACCAAACTCCGGGGAAACATACCCTCCAGTAGAGTGGCTTCGCTGCATCCCCGTCAAGCAGGCAAACTGCCTCACTGGCCGGTTGCTTCAGACCACCGCCTCTCAGAATATGCCGTGCGACTGACGCGAAACAGTATGTCGGAACCCGCTTCCTGAAGCACGTTATTGGAACGCTCGTACCTCATACTCGACATTCAGACCCTGCACCGGTTGTCCGTCAAGCACGCGCTCATCACCGCGATGTGCCGGCGACGATGCCGGGAAATGCCGACTTTAGATGACATATAATCCTGATCTCAATCGGACCTCGTGCAGAGGGATTGAGACTACGAGATTACAAGTAAGAGATGGAGCGGTTACAGCTGGCTGGGGCGGTAGCGCTCGTTGAGGCTGCCGCAGCGGGGGCAGCGGGGGAGGAGGGTGCTGGTCTTGTCCTCGAACTCGAAGCCGCAGAGGCCGCAGCGCAGGACGTAGCGGAAGGCGGCGCGCTCGCGGCGCTGCCGGCGCCATTCGTAGATGATCCAGGCGAGGAAGATGGGCCCCAGCATGATGCTGAGGTAGATGAGGACGAGGTGATTGAGGCTGACGGGGATCACGGGGTTTTCGGCGCGGACGCGTAGGCGTCGCCTCCCCAGGAAAACGTGGCAAATCCCCAGGCGATCGGAGCCTCGGCGGCGGCAAAGACGACATTCTTCAGGTGCGCGGCGGCCAGTTCATCGAGTCCGGGATCGCCCGATGAGTGTTGGAGCAGTGAGAAGCGCACTTCGCCCTGGCCATCCACGCCGATGAGGAGGGTGGTCGGTTCCGCCGGGGCACTCGCCCGGTAGCTGGAGGTGATCGGTGGGTTTTTCGACAGCGAGCGGCTGCCCAAGGCCCCGGAATAGGAGATGGCTGTCCGGTGCGGAGGAAGGGGCGTGGGTGCGCCCGGAGTGGGCCGCGAGGCGCTGGTGGGTGAAAGCTGATCCTCGGCCCGCGGAAAGCGGACGGCGGGAGCCGTCTCGACCGGCGCCCCGAGCGGGGCGGTGCGCGCGGAGGCGAAGGAGGGCCGATATCGCACGTCCACCAAGCCGGGCGGGGCGACGGGGTTGTCGTTGGCCACCAGTGCGGGGTCCTCCGCCTCGATCCAGCGCAGGAGAGCGATATTTTCCGGGGAAGACGGCGTGAGCAGGCTCACGTGGGGCGCGGGCTGGGGAATGGTGACGCGTTGCGGATAGACGACTTGGAAGAGGAAAAACGTCCCGGCATGAGCGAGGACGGACCCCAGGACGCAAAAAAACAGGAGATATGGGAACCGCGAATCGTCGGGCGTGGCAAAGGTCAGGTTCGCCTCAGGGGCGGGCGTCTTCATTTCCGCTCGGAATCGGTGGCCAGGATCACGGAAAAACCCAGTTTCAAGGCCTCGTCGGTGATTTGGACGACTAGATCGTAGGGCGTGTTCTTGTCGGCCTTGATGATGAGGGAACGCTCACGGACCTTGGTTTCGGCGAGGCGTTTGCGCAATTCCTCGAGGGTCACACGCTGGTCCCGATGATAGATGACTGGCACGGGCGCGGCGGTGACGCTGACGATTTGCGCATCGACCCGCGGCCCGAGGGTGAAGGACGACGCCGGCAACGTCACGGCCATGCCCGGCTGGAGGACGAAGCGCGAGCTCAACGTGAAGAAGAGCACGACGAGGAAAATGACATTGATCAGCGGGATAACGCCAAACAACGCCGGATTGAACTTCAGCGTACGCGTGAGTTTCATCCGGAGGGCAGCTCGCGATGGCTCGGCTAGTCCGCGTTCTGACGGCGCGCCTGGGGCCCAAACTCGATGATTCCCGGCGTGGCCGCCGGGTGGCGGTTCTCGGAAATCAGGTTTACGATCTCGATGCCGGCGCGCTCCATATCGTGCATGAGGGTATTCACGCGGGAGGACAGGTAGCTGTAACCGACCGCGCAGGGGATGGCGACGACCAGCCCGCCGGCGGTGGTGAGGAGACTCTGGTAGATGCCGCTCGAGATATCCGTGGCACTGGCGAAGCCGCTTTGCGAGGTGACGTTGACGAAGGATTCGATGAGTCCGACGACAGTGCCGAGCAGACCGATGAGGGGCGTAACAAAGGCGAGCGTCGCGAGGAGCCCGAGGCGCCGCTCGAGGCGCGGGACTTCGAGCTGGCCGGCTTCCTGGACGATGTCCTTGAGCTCCGTGCGGCTCGATTGATGCCGGATGATGGCGGCGTGGATGACCCGGGTGATCGGGCTGGGGGTGCTGGCGCACTCCATCTGGGCCTCGGCGAAGCGCCGGTCCTGGATGAGGTTCGAGAGCCCCCGCATGAACTCACCCACCCGGATGGAGATCCGGTGGAAGTAGGTCACGCGCTCCAGAAACACTGCCCCGGCCAGTACGCTGCAGACCAAAATAAGCCACATCAGCGGACCGCCCTTTTGCATATAGTCGATCATGGGTGAGCTTTATAGGGCAGGGACGTGACCCATGGCAAGTGCCACAAATAGGTCAGGTATCGGCGGCAGGTTGTCCGGGTTGATCCATTTAGGGCCCCTTTTCCTCAAAGAAACGGCGCACTTGATGCTCTATAGGGAGTAGCCCACCCGTGATTTTTCTTTGACCGACCACTATCGATCCTATTAAAACACGTACCGGTATATGAGGGACTCTTTGATTGCTGACAGCGCCGATATCAAATTCGAATGCTCGCAGTGCGGGCAGCGCATGGTAGTCGAAAGATCCGCCGCCGGTTTGTCGGCGGATTGCCCCATGTGCAGCACCCCGGTGACCGTGCCGCAGGTGCATGCGCCAGCGGATAAAGGCAAGGCCGAGGCCCCGGTCGGGGAGCAGTCGCCACCCGCACGGACTCCACCGGATGGTTGGGAATCCACCCAACAAGTCGAAGCCGAACTGGCGGAGGCCCGGGCGGAAATTTCCCGGCAACATGCGCTTTTCAAGAAGGCGGTCGACGAATGCGAGCGGCTGAATGCCAACACGACCCACGTGCAGGCCGAGATCAAGAGCTTCCAGGCCGACCGGCAGCAGCTCAAGGCGGATCTCGCCCAGGCCCGGCAGATGGCGGCAGCGGCGGAGGCGCGGGCTTCCGAGCTGGGGGACGCATTTTCGGCGGTGCAGGCGGAGAATGGCGCCCTGCGCTATCAGGCGGAAGTCGATGTCAATGCCGTGCAGGAGCGGCTGGCGGCGGTCGAAGCCCAGTTGGCGGCGCGCGAGCAGGAGTTGATCGCCGGCAAGACCGAGCACACGGATGCGCTGCGTTCGCTGGCGAAAACCCGGGCGGAGCATTCCAAACTGAACACCGAGGCCGCCGGGCTGCGCAGCGAAGTCGAGATTCTCCGGCATGACTTTGAGAGCACCACGCAGGAGCTGGCGGCGACCAGCCAGCAGCTTTTCGAAACGCAGGGACGCTGGGAAGCGCTCACTGAGGAGCACGGACAGGCCAGCGCCGAGCGCGATGAATGGCGGCGGCAGGCGGAACAGTTTCGCCACGACCTGACGGCGCTCGACACCGGCCGCGATCTGCTCGAGCTGCGGGTGCAGCACGAGCACCTGGAGCGGAAGCACCAGGCCTTGGAAATCACACTCGCCGAGCGCACCGAGGAAGCGAAAAAGGACAACGATGTCCTGCGTGGGATCGTGACCCGGCAGAATACGACCTTGGGAGTCTATCATAGCGAATTGCGCCGCTTGCGCCGGGGGCGTTACGCCTTGCGCCTGGTCTATGGGCTTTTTGCCTTGGGCCTGCTGGTGCTCGGGTTTGTCGCCTTAAATGTTTTCGCTCCGCAGGAATTGGCGAAGCTGCTGGGGCACTGGCAGCATTGAGTTTCTGGGGCTGAGGAGGGTGAGCGTTGTGCTTTGCACGACAAAATCGACACGCGCGGACGGGACGTCTAGCATCGGCGCTTCATGCGCGTTCTAGCTATCGACCCCTCTCTCCGCGGCACTGGCTTTGCCGTTCTGGAGGGGGAGGGGAACAAGATCCGGGCGGTCACCTATGGGGTCGTCAAGAACGCGCCCAAGTTGCTTCCGTCGGGCTGTCTCGTGGCGATTCACGAGCGGATTGTCGAAATCATCCGCGAGCACCGGCCGGAATGCGCGGCCTTCGAGGGGATCATTTTCGTGCAGAGTCATCGGGTGGCCATCACGCTGGGGGCGGCACGTGGAGCGGCATTGCTGGCGGCGGCGAGCCACGGGTTGCCGATCTATGAATATGCGCCGCGG
>JBDUBZ010000353.1:0-4320 GCA_040003745.1 Terriglobia bacterium | reverse complement strand
TGAGCCAAATAATCCGGGCGACTGATGCCGCGTGCATCTAATGCCGCGCCTGGCCCGCAAGCCTTGAATGGTTCGCTCCGCCACTACGCGCGCTTTAAACCAACTGGTGGGAGGGGACTGGCTTTTGACGTGCTTACGAGAGGACAGGTATCCCGATTCAATGCAGGATTTCAAACGAATTTTGTTTCCCGTCGATTTTTCGCGGCAGTGTACCGGCACTATTCCGTTCGTGAAAGAAATGGTTGGAAAGTTTGCTGCTGCGCTCACCCTGTTTCACGTCGTTCAGATTCCTGTCGATTGGTACGGGACAATGTCATCACCCGCCATGGGGTACGGGGGAGCGTTCGAAGAATATTACCGTCTGGGCGAACAACACATGGCGGCATTCAGGAGCGAACACTTCGGTGACACGCATTCGGTCGCCACAATTTGCGAGTGGGGAGACCCCGGGGATGCAATTCTCGCTCGCGCGGAGAAGGCGGACACAGACCTCATCATGATGGCCACGCGGGGCCACGGCCCCTTCGCAGGCTTCCTGCTTGGTTCGACCGCAGCCAAGGTTTTGCATCGCGCGGTTTGTCCCGTCTGGACCGCCGCTCACCTGGACTCAGATGGAGAAGATCTTCCCGCTGCACACGTGCGCGTCAGGAACATTCTCTGCGCGGTCGATCTTGAGAAAGATTCGGGCCACGTCATTCAGTCCGCTGCCGCACTGGCGGATAAACTTTCCGCGGAAGTTCGGCTGGTACATTGTGTCCCTGCGTCCGAGGGTGGCCCCGCGGCGAAATTCGATTTTGAGTTTAACAGATTTCTAGTCGACTCAGCGAGGCAAGGTCTGGCGCGCATGCAGGCTGAGGTGAACTCGTCTTTTGAGGTGTTCCTGGCTTTTGGCAGTGTCTCAAAGGTAGTACGCGATGAAGCGCTGTCCCGCGAAACGGACCTGGTGGTGGTGGGGCGTGGCCACGTGAAGTCACCGTTCAGTCGGCTGCGCAGCAATGCCTATGCAATTATTCGCGACGCACCCTGCCCGGTCCTTAGTCTCTAAGCGCGCTGCTGGAAGGCAAACAAAAACGACTGAACTGGAAACTTGCGGGATTCGCGGCTTCTCGCGGCGGGGATAGTCTGGGCGTTCCTGACGGTCACTCTTGTGGGTATGGGTACCTACAGGCTGAAAATTGGGTCTTTCCCTCAACACTTCCTCCGATCGGGTGCGCTGTGCTGGTCAGTCGGGCCGGACGGCTTGTCGAAGATTCACCACGTTAACATCATGGGGGCGCTCTGACGTTTTTCGCCAGGATCTATTCTGGCTTACTCGTTTTTCTGGTCGCCGACTTGATCGCTGAGGATATTATCAAGAAGCTCGTTCAAGCAATCTCATCCTGAAAAGGAAAGTCATGTCCATCCCAGTACAGCAGAGACAAAACGATAAGGATGCCTCCAGTGAACTCACTGGCGGTCTGATGCGCGCCAACGTCTTTCGCGGGCCGGGAAAATTTGAGCTTGAGGACAAGCCAATTCCTAAGCCGGGTCCCGGGGAAGCCGTCATCAGAATTCGACTCACAACCATCTGCGGAACGGACATCCATATCGTTCGCGGCGACTATCCAGTCCGGGAGGGTCTTACGATCGGTCATGAAGCCACAGGTGTCATTCACGAACTCGGCGTTGGCGTATACGGTTACTCGCTGGGTCAGCGCGTTATGACGGGAGCAATCACGCCCTGTGGCCAGTGCGAGTACTGTCTGGAAGGCAGCCAGTCGCAGTGCGGAGGGTCTCTGGGCGGATGGAAGCTTGGCAACACCATCGATGGCACCCAGGCGGAATATGTACTGATCCCGCATGCGCAGGCGAATCTTTCGCCAATTCCCGACGAACTGACCGATGAGCAGGTCCTTCTGCTGACCGATATTGCCTCAACAGGGTTTTCGGCGGTGGAGAGCGGACGAGTTCGGCTGGGTGACACCGTCGCGATTTTCGCTCAGGGACCTATCGGGCTTTGCGCGACCATCGGTGCGCGGCTGTCGGGTGCTTCCCTGATCGTTGTCGTCGATTCGGACAGCGGACGGCTCGAAATGGCGAAGCGGTTCGGCGCAAGCGAAGGTATCCTGGCGGGTCCGGATACAGTGGAGAAGATCCGCGCATTGACCGGTGGCCGGGGCGTCGATGTTGCGATCGAAGCACTGGGAACGCAGCAGACTTTCGAAAACGCGCTCCGTTCACTTCGGGCCGGCGGCACGCTTTCGAGTGTCGGCGTGTATTCCGGTCATTTGTCCATTCCGGCGGACGCCTTCGGGGCGGGGCTCGCAGATCTGAAGATAGTCACTACCTTGTGCCCCGGAGGCAAGGAGCGAATGATCCGGCTGATGCGACTGGTTCAGGCGCACCGCATCGATCTGACGCCGCTGCTGACGCACGTCTTTCCTTTGGACAGGATTGCCGAGGCTTACGAATTGTTCGAAGCGCGGGGCAATGGCGTCCTCAAAGTAGCTATTCGCGTTTGGTGAAAGCGCCCAAAGACCACCATACAAAAGCGACCGTTTGCCCAGGCGGGTGACCAGCCGAACGGAGCAACATTATGAATGCTGAATCCATTCGAGCGCAGGTACGGATTGCGACGTGGCCAATCGGCCGATTGAAACCACGGCCCACCAATTCCCTAACATACCCGGACCAGCAGGTCGATCAAATCGTTCCCAGTATGCGCGAGTTCGGCTGGACGAATCCGATTCTGGCAGGAGCCGATGATGATGTGATGGCCGGCCACGCTCGTCCCAAGGCTGCCCTAAAGGCTCCGGCCGATTGAGTTCTGAACACCTGTGCCACAAGTGTGCCGGCGCCGGCCACTGTGAGGTTGGACGTTTCGATGAATCCCTTCACGAAGACCCGCGGCCACGTTTGAAACCTGCCGATTCCCTTACGCTCCAGTATTCTCTCTCATCCGCGCCATTTCCCGGGGTCGGGGGAGCGCCATTCTGTTGCGGAACCACCGATATCGTTTTGCAAAACGGGATTCCACCGGGGAGCCCGGAGCACCAGGACTCTGCGGCTAAATCCACTTCTTCCGAAGCAGCCAGACCTTCACAAATTGAGTCAGACCGACATACGCGAGAAGCGTCACCATCAGAATCGGCCAGTACATCGGTGGCAATGCTGTGAACCCAAGCGACGAAGACATTGGCGAATAAGGAAGCCACATCCCGAACGCCATAATCGAAATAGTCGTAAGCGTCAAAGAGCGGCTTGCCCGGCTCTGAATAAAAGGAATCTTGTTCGTCCGGATCACGTGGATGATAAGTGTCTGAGTCATCAAAGATTCCACAAACCAGCCGGTCTGAAACAGCGACGCGCGCGAAGGGTCCCAACAATTGAAAACCCACAGCATTACAAAAAACGTCGTGTAGTCGAAGATTGAACTCACAGGGCCAATGAAGAGGATGAACCGCTTGATCTCCCCGATATCCCAGGGACGCGGCCTGGCAATCTGTTCTTCATCCACCGAATCGTTTGGAATCGGCACCTGCGAGAAATCGTAGAGCAGATTGGTACTCAGCACCTGCACAGGGGCCATCGGCAGGAATGGGAGAAACGCGCTCGCTCCCAATACGCTGAACATATTGCCGAAGTTGGAACTGGCTCCCATTCGGATTTACTTCAGAATGTTCGCAAAGACCTTACGGCCCTCGACTACCCCGCCTTCGAGCACCATCAGGTCTTTCTCCAGCAGGATCAGATCGGCGGATTCCTTCGCGACGTCGGTGGCCGTGTCCACGGAGATTCCGACGTCGGCGGCGCGCAGCGCGGGAGCGTCGTTGATTCCGTCACCCATGAAACCTACGACGTGATGGTTACTGCGAAGCGCTCGGATCACCCGCTCTTTGTGGGAGGGCGAAAGGCGCACGAACAGGGTTACCTTTTCCGCGGCTTCGGCCAGTTCGGCGTCGGATAGTTTTTCTACCTCGGCACCCAGAAGCATCGGATCCGGCACAAGGCCAACATCCTTACATACTTTGCGGCTGATCAGCGGGTTATCGCCGGTCAGGATCTTGACCGCGATGCCGTGCCGGTGGAGTGCTTCGAGCGCAGGCCCCGCCGTGCTTTTGGGTGGGTCAAGGAATGCCACATAGCCCCTGAGAATCAGGTCGCGCTCATCGGCTTTTGCGCATACCTGCCTGCCCGGAAAGTTCCTGGTCGCAATTGCCAGCACGCGAAAGCCATCGTTACTCAGACTTTCATACTGCGCCTTTAGCCCGACGATCAAAGCGGGTTCCATCGGGGAAAGCTTTCCGTCCAGTTCAAATTGCGAGGAATGGGCGAAGATCT
>JBDUBZ010000049.1:0-14673 GCA_040003745.1 Terriglobia bacterium | reverse complement strand
GATCCGTCAAACCCCGCGAGTTTAACTCATCCGTTCATATTCCTGCGCAGAGCCGGAAAAGTATCACTCCGGCAATCATGACCGGAGCCCCCACCCCAACGAAGAGGATAAATGCAAGCGGGCTGAGCGGTAAAAGGGAAAGTAATTGAATCAGCAGGCCGCCAGCCACCAGCGCGCCCGCTAGTCGGAGCCGTGCTTCCAGTTTCATTGAGTACCCTTCCAGAACGTTGCGCCCTTGAGATCGGTGACGTCGTGAATCGTATCGTGACAACCCGAAGAGATGCATGAAATGGCCCCGGACTTCGCCCGCGCAAGGGTATCCGGCGCCTTGTGGTGCCCGTTCACTTCTTCAAACTTTCGTGCGCCAAGATGGCAATGCAGACACGTTTTGTTGCTGAAGGGTTCGTAAAGCTTGATATCTTTCGCCTGAGGTATTGTGCCGAGGTACTGCACGTAAATATGCTGCAGGCCTCGAAACTTGGCTTTCACGCCTCCGAACATCGCGTAGTCCGTGTGACACGTATAACAAGCATGGTCCCGCGGTACAAAATTATTCTGATAGTGGGTGGCCGGAAGGTAACTTCGGTCATCGTAATGAAGGCTTCGCCCGAAGTCCTCCATAACATGGCAGGACAGGCAGAATTGCGTTGAAGTCGCGCGATCCAGGTGCGCCTCGAATCCACCCCACAGCGACAATCCCGGAGCCACTGCCAGAGCGGCGAACGCAAAGATTTTTCCACCGGTGGAGCGCGTGAGCTCAGGCCGAAAGCCCGCCAGCAGCGCCAGACAAATGGTCAGTCCGATGAATGAAGCAGTGAGTGCGAACAGCATGAGCCGTTACTTGCCAAGGCCGCGGTAATAAGCAACAAGAGCCGTGATCTGCTCTTGCTTTAACTCTTTCCCGAAACCATCCATGTCCTTGCCTTTTCCCTCCGCAACGACTTTGATCATTTCGGCTTCCGGCATCTTGCCGAGAGTCTCGTGAACATCCTTCACCTTGAGCTTCTTCCCTTTGGCCGTCTTACCCATACCATCCGCTCCGTGACAAATCGAGCATTTATCCAGGTAGAGAGCTTTTACGTCCGTCTGAGCCAGGCCGATCATAGTGAAGGCTGAAATGATCGGCAAAGCAACTGCAAGTCTGGTTTTGTTCATAATCAGAAATTCCTTGTAAAGGCGACGAGCAGGACATGCGCGCCGAAGTTGTTACCCGAAACAATTTGCTCGGTGTAATAGGTTCGCTGCAGCTGTACTGTAAGTTTCCCGGTTTTTGGAAAGTCCCAGCCAAGCGAGCCGCTGGCGTAAGGGAAGGTCATGGGACCGTACAGTGGCGTCTCCCCGAAGACGACGCCGAGACCGTTAACGCGCACATAGTTTCCGGCAAAGCTCAGGGTCAGCCTCTTGACCGGAGTCAGATTGAAACCAGCCTGCCACGTGCGCTCCACGTTTTGATCGGTAAGAGTTATATCGGTGATGGGTGCGGTACCGCGCACGAAGTTCACGAAACTTTGCGAGTAGAAGCTGTCGTAGGCGAAGCCCGCAAACGCCGACGCTTTGTCGTTGAGTTCGAACGTCAGTGTTGTGGAGTTGGCCCGAACGCGGCTGACGTAATCGGCGGTAAGCAGCCGGCGGTTCCGGACAACGGTGGCGTTTTCGATCCAGAATTTCTCTATAGGTCGGATCCGGGTTATGATTCTGCCTCCGACGTCGGTGTGAGGGGTTTCGCGGGTATAGGATGTTCCATTGTTGATCTCATCGATGTCGCCGCGAATCGAGAACGCGGGCCCGGGCTTATAGGACACGCTGATGATCGGCCAAACCGACTTGATCCGTTTGGTGCGAACCGGATCCACCAGGCCATTTTCAAGAAACTCAATATCGCTCTTGAGATAACGGACGCCCGCCCGAATCAGCAGGGCGGAAGTCGGCGTAGCGATCAGGTTGTAGTCGAGAGTGTGGGTGCCCAGACGCCACTGGTTGTTCTCCGTTCCGGCAACAGTGACGCCGTTAGCGGTGCTTGAGAAGGTGGCGTTGGCGAAAACATCGAACCGCGAATACCGATAGTCTGCCTGCATGCCGAACTTGTCGTTCAGGTCGTACGTGAAGCCCTGATCGATCACGTGATTAGGTTCTCTCACCGTAGCCCGCGACGAATCCGAGAATGCATAGGGTGAAATGACAGCTGTGCTGGAACCGCGCGCCAGACCTGCCGCAGACATGTCGAGGGACGCCGGACCGGAATAACGATAGAAAATATAGCCGCCGCGAGCGCTGAACCGGCGGGCAAATTTTCCGTTATACGCGAATTCACTGACCGGCGTGGAAAACTTGTGGTGGTCCGACCACGAGGCGTTCGTAAGCAACTCCAACGCGGTCGTGGCATCGTCGGTGTTGATGCTCCTCTCCCCGCTGAAGGGATTGACGCCCGTGAAGGAATCCTCAAATCGTTGCAGCCCGAGCTTGTAGTGAAAAGTCCAGTCTTGAAACGGCGTATAGTCGATCCCGGCGGCGATGCGGTTGGAAGTCTCATCGACAACGCCGGTCAGGTAGTAGGGATTGGCCCGCGCGAACGAGCCCCATGTCGGGGAAGACCCGAAGTAATCGAGCGCGCGCGTGGTGTCCTGAGCGCCGTCGCGGGTGTTTCGGCCGTATTCGAGGCTGAAGCGCAGGCGGGAACTGGCATGAATCAAAAGATTCAACGATCCGAGGGACCGGACCGTGGCCCAGTCATGATTGCTCGTTAGTCCGTTCAGGCCAGTGGGGAGAGTGGCGCTGTCATTGCGGTTCCAGTAATAGTGAGACTCCCGGAAATTGATTCTCAGATCGTAGAGGCCCCGCTTGCGTACATTGAGCTGCGCGGTGGAAAAAGGTTCGCCGCCGATACCGCTGATCACCAGCGAGTAGTCGTCGGCAAAGGCGTTCGCGCCCTTTTTGGCATGGCCGAAAAGACTGAAATCGAGCAGACGAAAGCCGCTGTTAAGGTCGAATAGTTCCTGATACTTGGGCCTGTAGCCCTTCACGTCGGTAAAGCGGTAACCGGTAGTCACCGAGCCGGTGTTTTCGAAATCCCCAAAGACAAGAGGCTTTTCATCCTGCGCGAACAGACTCGCGGCGCAAAGAGTCAGAGCGATCGACAGGCGTCCGGCCATCGCGGTCCGCGTGCGGTAACTCATAGTCCCCTGATCTTTCATTAGTTGAGAAAGTACTCGTTGAAGTTCGATCCGTGGATGGAAGAGTGACAACGCGTGCAGTCACCCCGGGTCTGAAAGCTCAGGCGGCTGTGGGGAACATTGGCCGCGGACGGGTCCACATGGCACTGCAGGCAAAGCATGCGTTCTTCCCGGCGGGTCAGCAGCATCCTGTTCGTACTTCCGTGCGGGGTATGGCAGGCCGTGCAGCCTTCCACTTTGACGGCGGAATGTTCAAAAACCATGGGGCCGCGCTTCTCGACGTGGCAGCCGGTGCATGTTTCCCAACCGGCTTGGCGCAACGCAGCCCGGTTCGAAGTGCCATGAGGAGAGTGACAGTCGGTGCATTTCATGGCCCCCTCCGGAACCCTGTGATGGGTGGGCAGAGCGAAGGCTGCCCGGATGGTGCCGTGGCACTGGTAGCAGAGTTCCGGCTGGTTTTTCTTCAGCAGACTGCTGGTGAGCCAGCGCTGTTCCTCCGGCAAAGAGGGAAGCGTCATGAACTTCGCCTGCGCTGACTGGATGCCCAGCCGCTTCGGGTAATCAGCCGCCGCGGTCAGGTGGGTGGCATGACAGTCATTGCAACTTACGCCGTGCTGCGCGTGGTTGGAGTGGTCGAACTGCGACTGCTCCTTGCTGGATGCGTGGCATTGCTGACACTTTTCGGAGTTCTGTCTGGGATTCCCGCGAAAAGCAAAGATCAGTTTCGACGCAACAGCTGTTTTAGCGTCGTCGCCGTGCGCGGCCTCTTCGCCCTCCACATGCGCTCTGCCCGCTCCATGACAGGTCTCGCAGTTGACAGCGCTGCCCTTGTGCTCAGGAAGAGTGGCATGCGCCGTCTTGTTGAATTCCGCGAATTCAGGCTTGTGGCAGGAACGGCACCGCTCACCACCCACATAATCGCCTGCCGGCTGTGCGGAGATAATCCTCGCGGTTACCGAGGAGGGTTCGCTCGCCGCTGGTCTTGTTTGTGAGACAAGTACTCCGGGGCATAGAAGGGCGGCAATGACGTAAGCAATCTTGTGTGCTTGGAGTGTGGGCGATAGCAAATAGGCACGGTTTCGGAAGACCAACAGTAGAACTATTAGGACCGAGGGTCAAGCCAACGCTTGAAAATCTTAAGAGATTAGGTGCTAAATAGGCCGGGAAAACGGCTTTTTGCGGGACTGGTTCTTTTATTTATTTTACCGACAGCTCCCGCCAAATGGAGAACAGGTTCGCAAGAGACGGAAGTCGCAAATGTCGGCCGGGACTAACTAACTCTGGCGGGTAGTTCGGTGTCGTCCTGCTGGTCGTCGTTCGGTTCGTTGACGTGATAGTAATACGTGACGATGCCCGCCAGCAAAATAACGGCCAGCAGCAGGGTGCCCAGGGTAATAAGCCGGCCGCGCTTCACACGGCCAACCGCAATCAACTGCGCAGTCAGGGCTGTAACCAGACCGGCAGTCGCAAGGCTCAAGCCGAATTTCCACGGCCAGAACATCAGGTCGAGATGAAACTGCCCGCCCACCTGGCTCCAGAAAGTGAATACCACCTGAAGCGCGAGCAGGAATTCAAGGGCCAGCAACAGGCGAAAGAGGCGATTTCCAGTGAACAAATCCGAAGGGGGATGCGTAACAGTAACAGGATATCCTGAAGAATATGGCAACAGTCGGGACGGCGGACCACTCTGCCGGGGGTGGGAGGCTTTTCTCTGGACTGCTCAACGCCCTCGGTCTGGCGTGGGATTCCATCCGTTCTCACAAGCTGCGCAGCTTTCTTACGCTGTTGGGCGTCATCGTCGGCGTGGCCAGCGTGATTCTGGTCGGCTCGGCGATCGATGGCATGGGTGTCTACGCCCAGGAAAGCACCGCCAAGGCTTTCGGAAGCGAGTCCTTTATGATCTCGCAGGTCGCCACCGTCGGGAATATGACCCGAAAGCAATATTTCGAAAAGATCAAATACAATCGCCCCATTACTCTTAAGGACGATCGGTATCTGCAGTCGGTGAACGGCGGGAGCACCCTCTACAGCCCTTATCGCCAGACCACGCTCGACGTCACGCGGAATAGTCTGACCTCGGAAGAAACATCGATCCTCGGGTGTTCTGCGAGCCTTGCCGATATCCGCGACATCGGCGTGGTGGAGGGCCGGTTTTTTACCGACGTCGAGGAGCGGGCCGCTTCGTTTGTCGCCGTAATCGGGGACGATCTGCGGGCCAACCTCTTTCCAGGCGGCGGCTCCCCGCTGGGCAGGACGTTTAAGATTCAGAACCTGGATTTTACGGTGGTGGGGCTTCAGGAACGTCTCGGATCGGCCTTCGGGCGCAGTCAGGATAATTCGGCTTATATTCCCGTCACCGCCTTCAACAAGCTGTTCGGGCCAGGAACATCCGTGACCCTTTTCGGACGTCCCCGGCCTGGCAGCGGGATGACCATGCAGCAGTCGCTCGACCTGACCCGTGTGGCGTTGCGAACCAGATTCCACCAGACTCCGGGCCAGGCGGACCGGTTCGACTTTCTGACGCCCGACGCCATCCGCGGCTTCATCGACAGCCTGCTCGCGATGGTCGCCGCCGTGGTGGTCCCGGTGACCCTGATTTCACTGGTCGTGGGCGGGATCGTCATCATGAACATCATGCTGGTGAGCGTCACCGAGCGCACGCGCGAAATTGGAATCCGCAAAGCCCTGGGTGCGCGGCGATTCGACATCATGATGCAGATCCTGATCGAGTCCGTAATCATGGCTGGGGCCGGCGGCGCCATGGGAGTGGCTTTGGGAGCGCTGATTACCGTGGCCCTGACTGCTGCTCTGGGTGTGACGCTGCACGTCAGTCCGTTCTACATCATGCTCGCCGTTTTCGTGTCGGGCGCGGTGGGTGTGGTCAGCGGCTGGTACCCCGCCTCGAAGGCCTCGAAGCTCGATCCTATTGTGGCCCTCAGGGCTGAGTAGTCCGATGCGACTTCTTAACGTGCAGACGGCTGAAGAAATGGAGATAGCAGCGTAAATGGCTTTAGATCCCCGCGAAAGTCTTTCGATGGCCCTCTCCGCCGTGTGGACCAACCGGTTCCGCTCGGGCCTTACCATCCTCGGTATCGTAATCGGCATCACCACCGTCGTGACCGTGGCTTCTCTGCTGGCGGGACTTCGTCAGGGCATCGTCACATTCTTTGACGAACTCGGTCCCGACAATATTTTCGTGTATAAGACCAGCGGCGACCCGAATCAGAACTTTACCTCTCCCAAAGAACGCAAGCGGCCGGCCCTCCGCAAAGAGTATGCCGACACCATCCTGCGTTACGCAAGCAGCGTGCAGGATACGTCTCTGGCGCTCTTTATCCCCGGCGCCTCCAACGGACACATCATTACCGCAAAGGTTCCCGGCTTTGAGACGGACAGCCTTTCCATGGTGGGTGTCTCCGCGAATTCCCTGGATATCGCGCCCAAAAGTTTCGATCAGGGCAGATTTTTCACGCCCGAAGAAAATGACCGTGGGGCGCATGTGGCGGTGATCGGCTTCGATCTGGCGGCCGCGCTTTATCCAAATGGCAACGCCGTGGGCCGGACTTTCATGCTCGATGGAGCGGAGTTCACCGTAATCGGCGTATACGCCAAAGCCAAAGGCGGATTTTTCGGCGCTAACGGCGCCGATACACAAATCCAGTTCCCCTTGAAAACGGCCGAATCGAGATATCCGCAGGTGGATCGTTACATGATCACCGCCAAAGCCAGGCCTGGCCGCCGCAAAGATGCCTTCGATGAAGTGGAAGGCATCATGCGCCGCATCCGCCATTTGAAGAGTGGCGTGGATGACGATTTCTCCGTCTCGACTCCCGATCAGATCATCGAGCAGTTCGATAAGATCACCGGCCTCATTGGGATAGTCGCCATCGCCATCTCGGGCCTGGGGTTGCTGGTAGGCGGCATCGGCGTGATGAACATCATGCTGGTGAGCGTTACCGAGCGCACCCGCGAAATCGGCATCAGAAAGGCCATCGGCGCGCGCCGTCTCGACATCATCGCCCAGTTTCTGGCGGAAGCGATGGCGCTTACCGGGGCGGGCGGCGTCATCGGCATTCTGACCGCGATTCTGATTACCATGCTGATCGGCGCGCTTGTTCCGGCGCTGCCCAGCAGCGTTCCCACCTGGGCACTGGTCACGGCGTTTACCGTATCGGTCGGAATCGGGCTCTTCTTTGGAGTCTGGCCCGCCGTCAAAGCTGCGCGGCTCGATCCGGTCGAAGCCCTTCGCTACGAATAGAAAGCCCTTCGCTACGAATAAATGGTCTCGTCAGCCTCTTTTGGATTCGTTCCGGCGAAGTAATTCTCGGGGCTCAGGAAGCGGCGCGCCTCCCGTGCGTTGACCGGCTTCGAAAACAGCGGCCCCTGCACAAAATCGCAACCGCTTTCCCGCACCACCGCAAGCTGATGTTCGGTTTCCACGCCTTCGGCGACCACAGAGACTCCGAGGTTCTTCCCCATAGCCACAATCGATTCGATCGTTAAGGAGCGGCCCCCGCCGGAGATACCGGTTATAAGCGCCGGGTCTATTTTCAGGGCGCAGATCGGCAGCGTCTGCAATTCTGCAAACGATGAAAAACCCGTCCCGAAATCGTCGATTGTCAGCCGTACTCCGGTGGCGCGCAGATTCCGCATCTGCGTCGCGAACTCGGCGAGATTCTGAACCACGGCCGATTCGGTGATCTCCAGCTCCAGCAAATCGGGTGGCAGCTTCATTTCAGCGAGAACCGACGCCACAGTCTGGGCAAAACCAGCGCTGGCCATTCCGGCTGCCGTCACTTTGATGGAAATCCTGGTCTGCGGAACGCCCTCATCCAGCCATTGACGAAGCTGGCTGCAGGCGCCGCGTAAGGTCCACACAGCCACGGGCAGGGCGAGACCGCTTTGCTGAACCGCGGCAGCGAATTCCCCAGGTTCCAGATAACCGCCCCCGCCGCATCGCAGCCGCGGCAGCGCCTCCATCCCTCGCGGCAGTCCGTCCGGAGTGAAGTGCGGCTGGTAGAACAGCTCGAATTCGTTGTCGTCCAGAGCCTTGCGAATGGTCTGACCCGTGACGAGGGCAGTGCCCCAGCTGGTGGAGAAAAATTCAGTGCGGCCGGTGCCTGCCGCCTTGGCCCGATACATCGCGGCATCGGCATTCTTCTGAAGCGTCGACGACGTGGTCCCATGGTCTGGAAAGAGACTGATGCCGATACTGACTCCCGCCGTGAGTTCGTGGCCTTCAAGCAAAATCGGTGTGCTTAACGCTTCATGCATCCGGCTGCCCTGCGCGGCCGCCGAGGCTTTGTCGGCGCCATATTCCAGCAGCACCGTGAATTCGTCGCCGCCGATCCGCGCCAGCATGGCGCCTTCATGCAGCGCGCCTGAGAGCCGCCGCGAGACTTCGCGCAGGAAGAGATCGCCGATACGATGTCCGTAAGAGTCGTTGATGTATTTGAAACGATCCAGATCCAGGTAAAAAACGGCAAGCCGTTGTCCCGTTTCTTCCGCCGCCCCTAAGCAGTCTCGCAGTCTGTTGTCGAAGCGCAGCCGGTTGGGCAGGCCCGTCAAAACGTCATGGCGGGCCTGATGGGCCAGGCGTTCATACAGCCGGGCGTTTTCGATCGCCGCCGCGGCAACTCCGCAAAAGCTGTCGAGCAGCAAGTTACGCGCGGGATGAACTGGAACCGGGGCGGGGAACAGCAGTCCAAGCACGCCCACCATCTCCCGATCGCCGGAATGGATCTCGAGGATAGGGCTGGAATCGGCGAATTGTCCCGCCTGCCGGCAAAGATCGCGCCACCATTTCATCCCGGCATTGTCGGGTATCTTCGACCGCGCCATAGCCGCATAACGGTCCCCGGTCAGCGCGGGATGGGAAAAGATTTCAAGCCCGCCGTCCCCCCTCAATACCAGAAGCGGCACGGCGCCCGGGCAGGCTTCCGCCAGCGATTCGACAATCCTGCGCAAAATCGCACCCAGCGGTTCGCGGCGCACGATTCTCTCGAGAATGGCCTGCAGATCGCGCTCCAGCCGGCTCTTCTCATTCAGACTCTTGATCAGATTTCCGCGGTGCGCATAGCTGGTCCAGGCAAGAACCAGAAGAATTACGATGACCAGCGTGGCCGCCGCTGCCAGCACTATGAACTGAGGCGTCTGATACCCCGCCGTCATGACCGCAAGCGCGTAGACCCCCGAGCCCCGCCCCATATCGACATTGCGATCCATCATCACGGCCCGCCGTCCACGCAGAATAAGGGCGCAACGGAGAGCGGGACGAACAGTGAGCGGATGATCGCCATTCCCATAGGGGTTATCGGGTCTCCGGGCCGAAAAGTTTAGGCATTACCGGGTTTTGAATCCGTTTTCCATCGCTGACCAGACGCACAAGGCCCAACTCGTCCGTGCGGTAGAAAGCGATACGGCGCTGCTCAAGAGCCGCGAGCGTCAACGGGTGGGGATGCCCGTAGCTGTTTTCGAATCCCGCTGAAATGACGGCAAATGCCGGGTGAACGGCATCGAGCAGGTCCCCCGTGCTCGACGTGCGGCTGCCGTGATGGCCTACTTTCAGGATGTCCGAGTGCTGCAGCGCCCCCTCGGCATACAGCTTTTCCTCGATCTTTTTTTCCATATCCCCGGTGAGCAAAATCGAATTCGCTCCGAATTCAATCCGCATCACCAGCGAATCGTCATTTTTGGGCGCGGCCCCCGCTTCATAATCGGCGTCGGGCGCCAGCACCTCAATCCTCGCGCCCCCGAATGGGAACGGCTCCATTTTGCGCATCTGCCGGATCGTGATGTGCAGCCTTTCCGCCGTGTCCCGCACTTCCTCCCACTCCGGACTCGCCTGCACCGCGCCAGTCCACAACTCCCTCGGCCTGAAGTTCTTCAGCACCGCGCTCATGCCCCCCATGTGGTCCTCATGCGCGTGCGTCATCGCGACTACATCCAGGCGTTTGATCGACCGCGTCCAGAGGTAAGGCGAAACCACGTCTTCGCCGATATTCAGATTGGACTTGTGTGCGCGCCCGAAAGTGGGAATTCCACCCGCATCGATCAGCATCAGTTTCCCGTTCGGAAAAACCGCCAGCAGACTATCGCCCTGGCCCACGTCTATGGCGGCGAGTTCCAGATGGTTGGCGAGCACAACCGGGGCGAAAGGATGTACAACCATCACCCCCAGCGCGATCGCCGCCGCCGATATGGCCGCCGTCCGCAGCCATGGCCTCCGGCCTCGAATGGCGGCTGCCACCAACGCTGTCACCAGGAGCGCGCCCAGCCAGAACGGAGGAGCGGGGATGCGCCAGTCGGGCTCCCACCGCGCATGAACGCCGACCGCCCACCGGGAGAGCGCCAGCAGGCTCGCGCAAAGGCTGGCGAGCAGGTGTGAATTGGCCACGATCGCCATAAATCCGAGCGGGACCACCGCGGTGAGCACGGGAACCACAATCGCGTTGGCCGAAAGCCCGGAAAGCGACAGCCGGTGAAAATATACGACCATGGGCAGCGCCAGCCCGATCTGGATGAAAAACGAAGTGACAAAAATCTCCCATACATAAAGCGCGACGCGAGCCGCCGCCACCACCGGGAAGATCGCGCCCACTGCCGACCCCAGCAGGCGAAGTTCAAGGCGGAACTGCGCCGCCCTCGGGTCGAGCCGGACGTCTTTACCCGCCTGGTCCATATCCGTCAGAGCACGCGCGAGCGGCCCCGACGTCCTTTCGAGCACCGGCACCACAAACGCGCCGATAATGGCCACAGCAAGGAACGAGAGTTGAAAGCTGGCGTCGAAGAGCTGCTCCGGATCGGCCACGATGAAGATCAGCGCAACCGCCGCGAGGATGTTGAGAAGCCGCCCATCCCGGAAGAACACGCGGCCTAAGGCGTAGAGCGTCATGCCCGCCGCCGACCGCAGAACCGGTGCTTGCCATCCCGT
This sequence comes from Terriglobia bacterium, assembly GCA_040003745.1. Lineage (GTDB taxonomy): Bacteria > Acidobacteriota > Terriglobia > Bryobacterales > Bryobacteraceae > BOG-234. The sequence continues at coordinate 3,570 of JBDUBZ010000049.1, read as the reverse complement.
GATACCGGTGTAGAGCCACGCCACTACAATCGTGGCCCCGAGCGCCATGGCCCGCGGGACAGCCAGTATGCGCAGAAAGAACAGAAACACCGCCGCCAGAACAGCCACATGGCTGCCCGATATGACCAGCGCGTGGAAGGTGCCTGTGGAGCGATAATCCTCCGTCCAGAGGCGCTCGAGCTTTACAGTTGCGCCGATCAGGACGGCCTGCATCATCCCGTTCGTATAGGCATCCTTCGCGTAGAGTTCATCGAGCCGGCGCAGGGCCGCCGACCGGATTCCGAAGATCACCCGCGACACCGCGTTACCGCACCGCCCCGGCAGTTTCTTAATACCGGCGGCATCGCCCGAGACATTCCAGTAAATCCGCTGCCGCGCGAAAAAATGCACGGCGTCGAACGAACCAGGATTGTTGTAGTTGTGCGGACTCCGAACTTTTCCGGGAAATTCAACGCGCGTGCCGTAGGGCAGATCCGGAAAATCGCCGTCGTTTTTTGCGAAAAGTACCACCTGGGCGCGCGCGCCGGGCGCCAGTTCCACCGTGAAACGTTCGCGGTCGGCCGCCGTGAGCGCCGGGTCCACCACGCAACCCTCGAGAATAACGGTAACTTTATCGGGGACCGAAAGGACCGGGGCGGGAACCGGATCGCGCACCAATGCCATCCCCGCAAAGACCAGCGCGCAGCAAGCCGCGGAAAGCGCGAGGGCGCGATTGCGTGGAATTGCCAGGGCGCCGAGGATTCCCAGCGCGGCCGCCGCATATACGGTTTCGAGCCGCGGCAGCATCAGAGTCTGCCCCATTGCAATCCCCGCGGCTACGCTGGCAAAAGGGATGATGAGAGGCTCGCGCAGACGCACGCGAAATTAGTTGCGAGCGAGGCCTGAATTCTCTGGAAGATTGGGGATTAGCGGAAATTAGTCTAAAAATGCGTGCTGCGGACGATAAGTCTGTTCAAGCCACGCCAGCACTATAAAGATTTTGTGAGCACGATCATCGGCGTTGAGCCAGCGCTCGGAAACGCAGGGATCGAAAAAATGGGGAAGAAGCCGGTACGCTCGGGCGGGAGTTAAACCCTGCATTTCCAGCAGGCAGGCACCCTGGAATTCGGCCAGAAGTTCAAGTTCATCGCGGGAAAGACCCCGCAGAAGGCCGTAAATAGATTCCCGTTTGACAGGTAATGATGCCCGCAGGAGAGCGCCAACGAGGGAAGAACGAGGGGCTACAACCGACAAATTAAAGCTCCACGATGCGCGGACGTACGCATTAAACCTATTATGCTGGAGCCACCAGCGGAATGCAAGTTTAGCCGGCGTAGTTAGCCGACGTAGTTAGCCGGCGTAGACGGGCCCGAAAGCAGTGCTTTTACAGGTGCTGCCTGCCGTTCAGCGCGCCTTCCATCGACCGGCCCTGACGGGGCTGCATACTGATACTTTTGAGCTTACGCCTCTGATGACGTACGATCAAAACAGCCGGACCGCGCAGGTCGGGCGCTGCAGCAACAAGGAGAAATGTCGATGAAATTCGCGCGAGCGGCGTTGCTTTTCACTCTCACCCAGGCGATTGCATGGCCACAGGTGAACGTGGGCGAACAGAAGCCCGAAGCCAGCCTGCCATTCACCATGACCACCGTGGCCACGTTCAATCTGCCCTGGCGGCTCGCTTTCCTGCCCGACGGCCGCATGCTGATCACTGAAAAGGTGGGGCCCGTCTGGCTGGTATCACAGAAGGGCGAAAAAATCCGCGTGGACAATACGCCCACCGTCTACTATCAGGGGCAGAGCGGCATGCACGGCGTTTTTCTCTCGCCTCACTACGCCACGGACCACAGCATCTATCTGACCTATGCCGAGCCAGGCGATCATGGCGGAGGCCTCGCACTCGCCCGCGCCACTCTGAACACCACGGCGACCTCGGCGAAACTCGAAAACTTCGAAGTCCTGTGGCGCCAGAGGCCCACTGGCCAGGGCGGGCAGCAAGGCGCGCAGGTTGCCTTCTCGCCCGACGGTCAATATCTCTTCCTTGCGGTAGGCGACCGCCAGCGTATGACTCCCGCCCAGGATCCCGATCAGCCTGTAGGCAAGATCCTGCGCCTCACACTCGATGGCAAACCGGCCCCTGGCAATCCCGCCGCAGGCAAAATCGGCGCGGCAACTATTCCCCTGATCGACCCGCCCTCCGACACCGAAGCCGCCAAAACCGCGAAGGTGGTAAGCACCTACACTTTTATCGGTCCCAACATGACTCCGGCTGAAACGTGGGCAAGCGGTGTCCGCACGCCCTACGGCCTCGCGTTTTCACCCACCGGGGAGTTGTGGGAAGTCGAGCACGGGCCCCGCGGCGGCGATGAGCTGAACTTGATTGAGCGCGGCAAAAATTATGGCTGGCCGCTGGTCTCTTACGGCGACAACTATAACCGCGTGCCTATTCCCAGGCCCGAGACGCGGCCCGACCTCGCGAAACCCGTGCTTTACTGGCTGCCCGTGATCGCGCCCGGCAATCTGATGTTCTACCACGGCACCCGGACCTTCCCGCAATGGAACGGCAGCGGCTTCGTCAGCGGCATGTCGACCAAGTCGCTCAGTCGCATCGTTTTCGACGGAAAAGGCGGAGCCAAATCCGTCGAGCGCTGGGATGTCGGCCACCGCATCCGCGACGTGGAAGAAGGCCCCGATGGCTCGCTCTGGATGCTCGAAGACGCCGATCCCGGCGCCCTGATCCATGTAACGCCAAAATAACGACCCGGCTCGTCATCGATAAAGCCGGTCACGTCGTAATTCCTAAGCCGCTTCGGGAGAAGTCTTAGTTGGACCTTCGCCCGGAGCGCGGCACTGATCCGTTGACCGAAGAACAGGGTGTGGAGGTTGTTCACTCCGGGCAGCCCCTGTCCGCTTCTGACACCGATGAAATGCTGGAGTTGACCCGCAACGACCGCGACTTGGCAAACCTGGACAATCGCGACTGTAGGCCGCCCTTATTCCTGTCCGGCTACATCGGGAACGCTGTTGCTTTGTCCGATCGCGATCTGAGCGGCCAATTCGTTGCTCAGGCGGATCGATTGTTTCTGCCCATCCAGACGCACGAGCAGGGACGCGTTCGGATTTTGCCGCTCAATCACAAGGCTTGCTCCCGGCACCAGTCCCAATTCGCGAAGTTCGCGCAATATGCCGGCTTCATGGTCTGAGACGCTGCTGATAACGGCCGGGGTGTCAACTGGCCAGTGGAGCAACGGCACTTCCACACGGACCGGAAGAGTTCCATTTCTGTGGGGAATGATGTGTCCGTGAGGGTCGATCTGCGGATCGCCCAGAATCGCCGCCACACGGTCTTCGAAGCGCTCGGAAATGAAATGTTCCAGCCGTTCGGCTTCCTCGTGCACTTCATCCCACGGATACTTCAAAATATCGTGCAGAAACAGCTCCAAAAGCCGATGATGGCGCACAATTTCCCACGCTCGCCGTTTACCGGCAGACGAGAGCCGAACGCCGTAGTGTTTCCGATAGAGCACCAGAGGCGGCCGCTGGCGGGCCATTTTCTGCAACATACCCGTTACCGAGGCAGCGCGCACGCTT
>JBDUBZ010000352.1:0-4323 GCA_040003745.1 Terriglobia bacterium | reverse complement strand
GCGTCCATCTCTTCGCGGACAATCTGCTGAATCTTGAGCAGTGATCGCTGCGCCAGATAAAGATAGCTATAAATGCCGGCCGCGAGCTGGCGGATGTATCCGGCGCGCAACAACAGGCGATGGCTGGCCACCTCCGCTTCGGCAGGGTCTTCTCGCAAAGTGGGGATAAAAAGCTGGCTCCAGAGCATATTTGGGGGATCTTCAGTTTAACCCGTGCGCCCCGCTTCAGCCTCTCCGGTAGAATCGGGGTTCAACATGGACCGGATACTCAACAGATACAGCAAGCGCATCACGCAGCCCCCGGCGCAGGGTGCATCCCAGGCAATGCTCTACGCCACCGGGATGACGGAAAGCGACATGCAGAAGGGCCAGGTCGGCATCGCGAGCGTCTGGTACGAAGGCAACCCCTGCAACATGCACCTGCTTGGCCTCTCGGCGAAAGTTCGTGAAGGGGTTTCGGCGGCGTCCCTGCAGGGCATGCGGTTCAACACCATCGGCGTGAGCGACGGCATTTCGATGGGAACCGCCGGCATGAGCTACTCGCTGCAATCGCGCGATTTGATTGCCGATTCCATCGAAACCGTGATGGCGGCCCAGTGGTATGACGGGCTGGTTACCATCCCCGGCTGCGACAAGAACATGCCGGGCTGCATGATCGCCATGGGTCGCCTGAACCGGCCCGCGCTCATGGTCTACGGTGGCACCATCCGGGCCGGACACAGCGATGGAAAGTCGCTTGATGTCATCTCGGCTTTTCAAAGCTACGGCGAATCTCTTTCCGGAACGATCGACGAAACGGAGCGCCAATGCATTGTCAGGCATTCGTGCCCGGGCGCGGGCGCCTGTGGCGGCATGTACACGGCCAACACTATGGCCGCCGCTATCGAGACCATGGGAATGTCTCTGCCCTACAGTTCGTCGACCCCCGCTGAAGATCCTCAGAAGCTCGACGAATGCGTGCGGGCCGGCGCCGCCATGCGCAATCTTCTCGAACTCGATCTGAAGCCGCGCGATATCATGACGCGCGCCGCTTTTGAGAACGCCATGGTGGCGGTGACGGTGCTCGGCGGTTCCACCAACGCGGTGCTCCACTTGATCGCCATTGCACGGTCGGTTAACGTTCCGCTCAGTCTCGCCGACTTCCAGGCCGTGAGCGATCGCACTCCGTTGCTGGCCGATTTCAAGCCCAGCGGCAAGTACGTCATGGAAGATCTGCATGCCCTCGGTGGGCTGCCCGCAGTCCTCAAGATGCTGCTGGAAAACGGCCTGATCGATGGCGACTGTATGACGGTAACTGGCAGGACGCTGCGCGAGAATCTTGCTTCGCTTCCGGGTCTGCCGGCCGGTCAGAAGCTCGTGCATCCGCTCGATCAGCCCATCAAAGCCTCAGGTCACATCCAGATCCTGAAAGGGAATCTTGCTCCGGAGGGTGCTGTCGCGAAGATCACGGGGAAAGAAGGCTTGCGCTTCTCGGGTCCGGCTAAGGTCTTCGATTGCGAGGAGGAGATCATGGACGCTCTTGAGCGCAAAGAGATCGTGAAAGGGGACGTCGTCGTGATCCGCTATGAAGGGCCGAAGGGCGGCCCTGGTATGCCCGAAATGCTGACGCCAACCTCCGCGATCATGGGCGCCGGCCTCGGCAAAGATGTTGCATTGATGACCGATGGCAGATTCTCAGGTGGCTCGCATGGCTTCATCGTGGGCCACGTTACGCCGGAAGCTCAGGAAGGCGGGCCCATCGCGCTCATCCGCAACGGGGAGATCATCACGATCGATGCCGAGAAAAATGAGATCTCGGTAGCGGTGTCCGATGAAGAAATGGCCGCGCGCAAAAAGGCGTGGAAGATGCCGCCTTACAAAGTCACGCGCGGTACGCTCGCCAAGTACATCCGGCTGGTGAAGAGCGCCAGCGAAGGCTGTGTCACAGACGAGTAGCGTGTGATTGGCCAGGCGAATCCCGCCACATCGCGACTGATCTGCCTCTGTGCGCGGTGTGGAATTACCGGTGGGCGCATCCGGGCCAGCAACAGGGGCGCCGTTTTCCATCCTGAAGGCTTGAACAGCCCCACTCGATCCGGCGGCTTCGGGTCGCCGCTTTTTTAGCCGATTCAATCCAGCATATCCACTCGTTGCGTGCGAGTGGTGTGATGTCCTCCCATGCCGTTAACGCCTGCGGGCTGGATGCCAGCGCCCTTTTCAAATCTGCGGGGACTTCATGCACAACCCCGCTGGAAACCTCTTTTTGAGACGTAGATAATCTTTCTTTCGTAAGGCCCTTCGGCGCGGATATGGTTCGTGCGGCCATAGTGAAATCCTGACGCTTAGGTTAACCCGGCGCCTTACTTCCAGATACGCCCGAGTGAGGGCGCTTGCTTGAGCGGGCTGCTTGGTACGGTTGTAATATACATGCAAAGTGGGGCCCGTTGAAAATTCTCGTAGTTGACGATGAACCTGTCGTTCGTCGGATCTGCGGCGCGGTTCTGGAGCGCAATAACTTTGTTCCCGTCTTTGCCGAGAACGGTCTCGAGGCGCTTAACATTTTTCATGAAATTCATTCCGAACTGGTCCTGATCCTTTCCGACGTTTCCATGCCTGTCATGGATGGGCCAACCTTCGTCCGCAAAGTCTTTCAGCACGCGCCGAAATCAAACGTCATTTTGATGACAGGGTTCAATCCGGATCAGGCCACACCGGAAGATCTGAAACACATCTGCTCGACTATCAGGAAGCCGTTTACACCCGCTCAGCTGATGACCGCCGTCAATAAGTGCCTGGAGTATCAGAAGGAAACTCACCCCGAGCAAGCACCAACCTGACCCACTACCGAAAATCGGGAAAGGACGGACTCGCTACTGGAACGCGGGGCTTCGCAGGGACGTCCGGATAATATGGGCCGCGAATCGTCAGGCGCGGCCCTCTTTGGTAGTGGCCGTGGATGTCTCCCATCGCGAACAGCACCGGTCGCGCCGTCCGTTCCACAATGGGAGAAGTAGTTTGCCTAGTCGCGCGTGAAGTCGCCCGCCGCCCAGGCCAATTGCGCGCCGCAGAATCGAATCCATGGGTTTCAAATCCATTACAGCCACGGTCGCCGCGGTACTGCTCTTAGCGGGCTGCTCTCCGGGCGAACCCGAGGCGCTTCCCTATCAAGATACGAAGCTGCCTTTCGAGAAGCGCGTTGAGGATCTTCTCAGCCGGCTCTCGGCTGCGGAGAAGCACGAGTTGCTTCAGCACTCCCCCGGCATCACCACACATCCAATCTGGCGCCTCGGCATTCCCGGCATTAAATCCCGGGATCTCGGGCGCAACGCCATGGCTATGGCGGCGGCGTGGGACCCGGACCTGGTCAGCCGTGAAGCCCGCGAGGTTGCAGACGAGGCAATAGCCGCAAACCGCCGTGAGGTCATCGGTCCCGACCTTGCGGATTTTGGCGAAGACCCATGGCTCGCCTCGCGCCTCGCCGTCGCCTGGGTCAGCGCCCTCCAGGGCGAGGGAGTAATTGCGACGCTCAAGGGTTTCGGCCGGGGCGATGAGATCGCCCAGTTCCCCTACGAAGCGGCCATTGAAGAAGCGGGATTGTGGGCGATTGAGCCCGCCGCAGGCGATCCCAGCCTCGCGAACGCCCTGCTCAAAGAAGACGGGGGCTTCAGAGGCTTCGTGGCAGGCGCGGCAACTGACGACGATGAGACCGAGCAGGCTCGCCGCAGACTGCGGGCGATGTTCGGAATCGGCATCTTCGATGTCGATACCAGACCCCCCGGGGGCCCGGCCCCAAACCGCAATGAAAGCGTCGTCCTCATGAGAAACGAAGGCCACCTTCTTCCCCTCGCGAGTTCAGTGCGATCTATCGTCGTGATTGGCGGCACTTCGCTCGCGATCCCCGCGGAGTGCCACGCCACGGTGTCCTATGCGTCGCCAGCGGAAGCCGTTTCTCTGGCCCGTAAATCGGAAATCGCAGTCATTTTCGGCAACGATCTTACACTAATTCAAGCCGTTGCGGCCGCCAATCCGAAGACCATCGCAGTGCTTGGTCGGCCCGCCCGTATAACGGGCCAGGTTCCGGCCGTCCTGGCCGCATGGGGCAGGCGCGACATAGGCCCGTTTCTTTTCGGACAGATCAATCCTTCGGGAAAACTACCCATCGGCCTCGAGCCGCAATTCGCTTTCGGATCGGGCCTCTCCTATTCTGAGTTCACGTACAGCGACCTGAATATTTTTCCCAAAACGCCCCGTTACGGTGAGCTGGTTCAGGTTGTCGTCAAAATCAAAAACACCGGCTCGCGGCCCGGCGCGGAAGTAGCGGAAGTCTACGTCCAGAAAAAATTG
>JBDUBZ010000351.1:0-4332 GCA_040003745.1 Terriglobia bacterium | reverse complement strand
CATCTTTTTTCAATCAGTTACGCTGTGGACAAATTCATTCCTGTTTTTAGCTTGACGAAGCATCCCGCGAAACCTTAAGATCCAATCACCAAAGTTTTTAGCGGTTGTTGAAGCCGTTGAAAATGATTCTCCCATCGAAATCACCCTGTTTTTACAGGGTGAGCGGAAGCCCACCCTAACCGGTGGGCTTTTCGCATATAGAGCCAAAAACGGGCTCAGAGGGGCTGAATTCCCGCCGACACCCCAGAGGCCTGCTGAACCCCTTCCACTGCCCTGGGGGTGCTATTCCGGCGTGAATCGTGGCTTTTCCCAGCCGCCAGCGAACACGATTTCGTGGAGCGGCCGGCGACTGCGGCCAGGAGGCGGATTCAGCGCCCCTTCCGGATGGCCCACGGCAAAGGCGGCTCCCACCTCGAAATCTTCCGGAATCCCGAACTCGGTCCGCGCCGCGGCGTCGTCAAAACCACCCATGCCGTGGGCGCGCAGGCCCAGCCACGTGGCTTGTATGAAGAGCGTGGTGAGCGCGGCGCCGGCATCATGCAACCCGAACCGGTCCGGCGCGCCGTTGTGAGAGAAAGTCTTTTTGCCTGCGGTCAGGCCAAGCAGCCAGGCGCTCTGCGCCCATTCCTGATTTTTCGGGGCCAGAAGTTTCAGAATGCGTGCGAATTCCTCTGGTTCGGCCCTTGTCGCTACGATAAACCGCCAGGGCTGTTCGTTGAAGCACGAGGCGGACCATCGCGCCGCTTCAAACAGACTGCGCAGCGCGGCGGGATCAATGGGCTGATTCGTAAAGGCGCGCGGGCTCCAGCGCTCCAGAATCGACGGGTGTACCAGGGTCGTATCGGGCATGAAGCTTGGATGCGTTTGAGGCCAGTGCGGACGCAGCAGGCTAGAATTTGATTTGCCCTACATAAATGTCAGATAAAAAGCTGCAGATTGTCCCGCTGGGTGGCCTCGGCGAATTTGGAATGAACATGATGGCGATTCGCTACGGCGACGACATCATCGTCATCGATTGCGGAATGATGTTCCCGGAAGACGAACTTCTGGGTGTGGATATCGTGACGCCCGACCTGACCTGGCTGAAGGAGCACCGTCAGAGCGTACGCGCACTGCTGCTGACGCACGGGCATGAAGATCATATCGGCGCGGTCGCGTTCTTCCTGGCTGAATTCGACGTGCCGATTTACGGGACGCCGTTCACGCTGTCGCTGGTGGAGCGACGCCTCGAAGAGTATGACGTCGAGAATGTAACGCTGCGTCCCGCCAAGCCGAAGGACATTATTGAGATCGGGCCGTTCAAAGTCGAGCTCATCAACGTAACGCATTCGATTGTGAGCGCGGTGGCTCTGGCGATTACCACTCCGCTCGGGGTCATCATCCACACGGGCGATTTCAAGGTCGATCCGACGCCTCTCGATAATCAGTTATTCGATCTGCACACGCTGGCGGAGTATGGCAAGCGCGGCGTATTACTGCTGCTCTCCGATTCCACCAATGCCGACCGGCCGGGTTATTCGGATTCGGAACGCGCGGTGCGCCCGCGGCTCGAAGACGTGTTTAACCGGGCCGAGAACCGATTGTTCGTATCGTGTTTCAGCTCCTCGATTCCACGCCTGCAGCAGATTCTGACGCTCTCAAACGACTTCGGCAGAAAGGTGGCGCTGGTGGGGCGCAGCATGACGTCGGTCACCGAGATCGCCCATCGTCATGGCCTGCTCGATATTCCCGATGGCGTGCTCATTCGTCCACAGGACGTGATGGATACGAAAGCTTCGCGCGTCACCGTTCTGATTTCGGGAACGCAGGGCGAGCCGATGTCCGCACTGTCGCGCGTGGCGGTGGATAATCACAAACACATTTCCATCACCCCCGGCGACATGGTGGTGCTGAGCTCGCGCATTATTCCGGGAAATGAGAAGACGATTTTCCGCATGATCGACCATCTTTCGAAGCGCGGAGCGGACGTGCTGTATGGCAGCATGAATCCGCCGCTGCATGTGTCGGGTCATGGCTCGATGGAAGAGCTGCGGCTGGTGCTGAACCTGGTGCGGCCGAAGTATTTCGTGCCGGTGCATGGTGAATACCGGCAGCTGGCGAAACATGTGCGGCTGGCTTCGCATCTGCGCGGCATGGGCCTCGAAGAGACGTTTATTCTCGAGACCGGCGATGTGGTGGAGTTCGACGCGAAGGGCGGCGCGCGCCGGGCCGGCCGCGTGACCGTGGGACGCGTTTGTATCGATTCGGGCGCGGTGGGCGAAGTGGTGGGCGACATGGTGATTCGCGACCGGCGCGTGATTTCCGAAGACGGCATCGTGCTGCCGATAATCGCGATCAACAGACATACGGGCAAGATCGAATCCGCGCCGTACCTGGTCAGCCGCGGCTTTGCGCTCGAGAGCGATCCGGCGTTCATGCAGACCGCGCGCGATTCGATTTCGCGGACGCTCGAAACGTCGAGCGCGGAAGAGAAGATGGATGTCGGGGTTATCAAGGAAAAGATCCGGGCCGATCTGAAGCGTTTCATTAATAAGGAAACGCAGCGGCGGCCGATGATCATGCCGGTAATTCTGGAGATATAGGCGCTATCCGCGGAATGATACCTTTGGGAGCATGGAAGTCCACTTGAATCCCGAGGTACATGCCAAACTCTCGCGGATTGCCGCCGAGCGTGGAAGTGATGCCGAGCTTTTAGCCAGACGGGCCATCGAGCATTTCGTGGAGTATGACGAATGGTTCCTCCGCGAAGTCGGGAAGGGGATTTCCGCCGCTGATCGAGGCGATTTTGTGGAGCATGACGATATCGCCAAAATGATCCACAGCCGGTATCCTGCCTGATGCGTGTCCGCTGGACGGCGTCCGCCGCCGGCGACCTTACTGCTATTTGCGATTACACCGAAAAGCATGACAGTGCGGAAGCTGCCCGCCGCATCGCACTGCGCATCTACGAAGGTATAGGCGCTCTTTCGACGTTTCCGCGCAGGGGCCGTCCCGGTCGTAAGGTGGGAACGCGGGAACTGGTTTTTTCGGGCGTTCCTTTCCTCGTTGTCTACCGCGTCGGGGAAGTGTCAGCGAAAGCTTGTGGGCGTCAAACTGGCAATCAAATGTCCGGCACTATTTGTCAATGCCCACCTGGTTTAACACCCAGGCGTATTCAAATGCCTGGTCTTTGAGTTTGTCGTACCGGCCCGAAGCCCCTCCATGCCCTGCGGGGTCCATCTTGATCTTGAGCAGCAGAGGATTCGCGTCTGTCTTCAGCACGCGTAAACGGGCGACATACTTAGCGGGCTCCCAGTACATGACCTGGCTGTCGTTCAGGCTGGTGGTGACCAGCATCGCGGGATAAGACCTCTTCTCAAGATTGTCGTAGGGGCTGTAGGACTTCATATAGTCGTAAGCGGGCTTCTCATTCGGATTCCCCCATTCGAGGTACTCGCCCACCGTGAGCGGCAGGGATGCATCCATCATCGTGTTCATCACATCGACGAACGGAACGGCGGCATGCACGGCGCGAAACAGATCCGGGCGCATGTTGACGACTGCTCCCATCAGCAGACCACCCGCGCTGCCTCCTTCTATAACGAGCTTGTCTTTCGAGGTCCACTTCTGTGCAATCAGATATTCGGCGCTGTCGATGAAGTCTGTGAAGGTATTTTCCTTTTTCATCAACATGCCGTCAAGACGCCACTGCTCACCCATCTCATCGCCGCCGCGGATATGCGCGATGGCGTACGACATTCCCCGGTCCAGCAGACTCAGACGCGAACTGGAGAAAGTGGCCGGCATACCAAAGCCATAGGAGCCGTAGGCATAAAGGAATAAGGGCGCCCTGCCGTCCAGCGCCAGGCCTTTCTTATAGACGATCGAGATGGGAACCTTCGCGCCATCGCGCGCCGGGGCCCAGAGGCGCTCCGAGGCATATTGTGAAGGATCGTAGCCGCCCAGCACATCCTGCCGCTTCATCAACTGCGACTTGCCGGTGCGAGTGTCGTAATCGAAGACGCTTGAAGGAGTGATCAGGCTCTGGTAGTTGTAGCGCCAGGTCGTGGAATCGTAGTCGGGCGTGCTTCCTGGCGATGCGGAATAGACCGGCTCGGGGAAGGGAATTGCCGTCCAGTCCGCTGTTTTGAAATTGTAAACGCGGAGCCGATTGAGCGCTTCCGATTTTTCCACGGCCACGGCGAAATCGCGAAACAGATCGATGTCGAGACTAAGAACATTCTCCTGATGCGGGATAAAATTCTTCCAGTTCTTCAGGGCCGGCGCGGTGTCCGGAGTGGTTACGATCCTGAAGTTCACCGCCTGCTTGTTGGTTCGGACGTAAAAGAGGTT